>NZ_MSQD01000014.1 GCF_002102475.1 Thermoanaerobacterium sp. PSU-2
TAGGTAGGCTAAAAACTAACAATTCTTCAGAAGTATACCCTACTACACTATTGTTTCAATTCCTTATAGGTAGGCTAAAAACCTGCGAGAGCTGCTTTAATGACTTGTTCATCACATGGTTTCAATTCCTTATAGGTAGGCTAAAAACCCAACCTATCACAAGAGCAGAGGCAGTGGCTCTCATGTTTCAATTCCTTATAGGTAGGCTAAAAACACAATTGAAGATAAAAAACTTAAGAAACAAATTAGAGTTTCAATTCCTTATAGGTAGGCTAAAAACAATTGCAAATGTTGAATAGGGCAATATTGATTGGAAGATGTTTCAATTCCTTATAGGTAGGCTAAAAACTAGCACGTCTTAAAGAGGGATATACAGTAGACCAAAGTTTCAATTCCTTATAGGTAGGCTAAAAACCCTTCTAAAACCTTGACCATGTTGCTATCATTTTTGATGTTTCAATTCCTTATAGGTAGGCTAAAAACATGCAGTTAGATATTCAGTAGAAGCAGGCGCCAAAGGGTTTCAATTCCTTATAGGTAGGCTAAAAACATAAAACTATAAGACGAATAATTACCTGCATCTTGGTTTCAATTCCTTATAGGTAGGCTAAAAACCTGCCTCTGTATATACTACCATCTTTCCTAACATAGGTTTCAATTCCTTATAGGTAGGCTAAAAACGCTGTTTTGTCATCATCAAAATAAAGTTCTTCAATGTTTCAATTCCTTATAGGTAGGCTAAAAACGTTTTTTTATAAAACTATTCTTTTATTGTAGTGTCAAGTTTCAATTCCTTATAGGTAGGCTAAAAACTTATTTATTTCATACCTTTTTATTGTATCAATTTCAGTTTCAATTCCTTATAGGTAGGCTAAAAACTTTAAATGTATCACTATTTATATTATTTTTATTTAAGTTTCAATTCCTTATAGGTAGGCTAAAAACACTAAATCTGGGGAAATGTTTAGTTTAAAAGATACTTGTTTCAATTCCTTATAGGTAGGCTAAAAACTATTTACACCTTCACCAACTATATATTCTTTGTCATGTTTCAACGAACTAATCTTGATTTTCCCTCAAGTATCGGTTTCCTGATTACCATTAAAGCAGCCTAACTAAAAATTGCCAAGGAGGTGTTGTCAGATGTCAATTGATAACTGGAAAGAAGAATTTATCACCAGCGAGTTCGGACCGCTTTTGAAACGCACCAATACCAAGACCGGTGAGGTGCAGCTTTTTAGTCCAAGCGGTAAGCAGGTTGGTAACTCATTCTTCATTCCGGTACAAAAGGATGAAAACAGCGAGCTGGAAAATGTCAGACGGAGAGCATTGGAACAACTGAACCAGTACCCGCAGGAAGATGCCTTCGTTAAGTACGCTAAGGATAGCTTGGAAGATGCTCAGACGTTAGAGCGCATTGACAACTTGATGCGATTGCTCTTTCAACATTTTACCACTAAAGCCGTCAATACGGCTACTACTTCAAAATCTGAAAAGGAGGGGTCAGGTATGTGGGATGAGGTAAGAAAGCGTTACGAAACGGATGAGATATTCCGCAAGAAGGTTGATAAGGTTGCTAAGGAATGGCGAGCGTTGAGGGGTAACCGGAGTTCCTTTGAAAGTTACGTGGAGGTAGTCCTCCGCAACTACGAAGTATCAAAATCCGTTGCCAACGGCACATCATTCGCACGTTCCGATGATGAAATCCTCCAGGGGCTTTTAGATTCCGTTAAGAAGGAGGTCGTCCAGAAAAATTTCCGGAGAGCTACTGCTCTCCAGAGAGAGGTTGAGGAGGGAAGTTACGATATGAACAATATCGCGCGGTTTCTAGAAGAAATCTACGGGCTGAAACGCCCGCCATTTACTGCTAACGACTTTACACGATTCTCTAAGGAGACGAAGGAGCGTTACGAACCCTACTCTTCAAGCATGTACCGTGCAGTAACGTTACAGGCCAAGGATTTGCAAGGACGGTTAAGCCAATGGTTAAAGGAATTGCCAAACGTCCTCAGCTATCGGGACAGGCTGACAGATACTGCTAAGGAGAAGGTTACTAAACAGCTAACCGATATTTTCTCCATGCTGATGACCGTGGGTACTCTAGACGATGCTACCGTTGATAAGATTTCTACGCCTACCCGTAAACGTGACGGTAACAGTTACACGCAGATGGAAATGGAAGAGTTCTTCAAGCGAGGACAAGAACTAGCCAGCAACTGGTATACATTCGTTAAGAGAGTGCAAGTTTCTGTGGAAAAGGAGAAGTCCGAAAGGAGTTACCTCTCCGGTGACCTGAAAACTTTGTCTAGCGTCGCACGCTGGCAGTATCCAGACAACATTCAACCAGACATTGAGAAGCGTGACGACAGTGATTTCTGGAGCAGCCTGTTCAGGACGCTACCACCTAGTCACGAACTTAGTAAGCTGATTAACCAAAAAATCTTTAACGAGTAACAGAAGGGAGATGAATGCCATGCTGCCGATTGCTTACTGGAATAAGTGGAACGAACTAATGAAAGACGAGTTGGCTGAAAGGCTATCTCGAACCTGTTTCGGGAATTTCGGATACGACTTTATCTGCGCCTTTGGTGACAACGAGTGGGAAGCTCTCTACCACTGCCCGTTGGGAATGCAGTGCTGTGAAGCAACCTACCACTACGATTTGGTACCAAGCCGAATCAAGAAACAATTGGAGAATGCCGGATAAGAGGTGAAATGCGTGACTGTCTACCACCAAGTAAACATCAATCTGATAGACGGAAGACCGCAGTTCGTATCGCCGTTTGTCAGCAGGTTGGGAGTTTCGCACACTTGTCCTACCTGTGGGAAAGAGTTGAAGCCGCTGACCTTCGAGGTCGGGAAGGTTACCGTGTCAGAGCACTTCCATCCAAGGGTTCCAGTAACCGATGACGATGGAGGAATCTACTCCTTCCCGACTAAGCTTCCTTTCCCACTATACGGTTTAGTTACGTTAAGAGGCCAGCCAGTCGGAGAAGTTCGTGAACAGCATGTACCTGGCATTCCAGTACCGATTCTTCAGAGTGAGGCGTTTCTCCCACAAAGCATCGAGCAAGTGTTCTGTGGCCTGTGCTATCGTCCGATTGAAGTGGAAGTCATCCCTCTCTATCACTACCGTCAAATAGGGTTAATTCCCGTCTGTTGCCTAACGAGACCTCGAACGTTGCTAGAAGCTGTTTTCGCCCATCAGAGGTCTCGTTTTAATCTGAGAACAGTTGATGGAAGACTTATCGAGGTGATTAGAAATGCCACCCAAGAAGGGAACACCCGAATATGAGGCGTGGAGGAATTCTCCACAGTATGAGGAGTATCGTCAACGGATGAGGCAGCGGCGTCGAGATCCAGAGTTTCAAGAGAAGCTCCGTCAGGCTATGCAGTCAGAGGAGTTCCGAGCGAAGATGAGTCAAGCGGCAAAGAGACAATGGCAAGATGAGGCGCTCCGAGAGAAGCTCCGTCAAGAGATGCTCACAAGTGAGAGGTATCGCCAATCAAGACAGTTTATGCAGTCCGAAGAGTATCGAGAGAAGCTCCGTCAAGCAATGCTGCAGAGCGAGAAGTATCGTCAAGCAATGCAGTCCGAAGAATACAGAAAGAAGAAGAGTCAAGCAATGCTGCAGAGCGAGAGTTTTCAGCAAATGATGAAAGAGCGTTGGCAGGATGAGGCGTTTCGAGAGAAGATGCATCAAGTACGTCAGTCCGAAGAGTTCCGAGAGAAGCTTCGTCAAGCACTTCAAGAACTCTGGCAAGACCCAGACTACGCACGCAAAGCTCTCACGCAGCACCTCCGACAAACTCGTCCGGAGAAGCTTATAGAACAACGCCTCAACGAACTTTTCCCTGGAGAGTACAAGTACGTTGGAGACGGGCAACTCATCATCGGTGGGAAATGTCCGGACTTTGCAAATGTCAACGGTAAGAAAAAGCTAATCGAGGTCTTCGGAGACTACTGGCACGAAGGTCAGGACCCACAGGAGAGAATCGAGTTTTTCCGTCAGTACGGTTTCGACTGCTTGGTCATCTGGGAGTCTGAGTTAGAAGACATTACTACTGTGGTAGAGAAGCTAGTTGAGTTTCACCGAGTTTGACCGTCACTGATGGAATTTTTTTCTCCTCCAGAAAAAAGTTGCTCTCTATAAAGTTCCGTTGGTGTAACCTAAAATTTTATCCATAAGGAAGCTAAGGAGGTGAGATAGTGCCTCTACCTAAGAAAGGAACACCAGAATATGAGGCTTGGCGTAACTCTCCAGCCTACGAGGAGTGGCGAAAGACGACGAGTCAAGTAGTAAAGGACCTCTGGCAAGACCCGAACTCAAAGTTACGTCAAGCAAGGCAATCAGACGAATATCGAGAAAAACATCGTCAGAGGATGCTGAAGCAGTGGCAAGAGCCGAACTCAAAGATTCGACAAGTCTGCCAGTCAGAAGAGTTCCGAGAGAAGGTAAGACAAGCAATAAAAGAAGCGATGCAAGACCCAGAGGTGAGGGCTCGGCAGAGCGAAAGCGTGAAACAAGCTTGGCAAAATCCAGAAATACGTGAGAAGTATCTGAGCTTTCTCCGTGACCCGGAAGCTAACAAAGAACGTAGGAAACGCATCTCTGAAGGAATGCGAAAAAGCTCAAAACGTATTGGCAGACCACCTAAAGGAGGCGAGACGGAATGTTCTGGCTGATTTGGTCGCTGGTAACTTTGTCGGTAATTGGGAATGGCTACCTTTACTTAAAAGAAAGCAAAACCACAAGTTAGTACGTCAAAATATCGTTGGATTAACGTTTATAAGCCTCTATGCACCTAGGAACTTATTTCGTCAACTATTTTTATACGTGGAAAGAAAAACCAACTAAATTTAAGGAGGTTTGATAACTATGCAACGAGAGCCTTTCTACACGAAGGACTTGCATTTCGCTGCTTACCTAATGTTGAACGGTTATAAGCCGGAAATCAGAGTTCCGTTTCCTGGAGCAAAGAAAGTAATGTTCCTTTACCCAGAAGCAGACTTCTCCACCCTGCGGGACTTGCGAACGAGGTTCGAGGGTGACAAAAACCTGACCGTAAACCTGTTCGACTACGTTAGAGCGATGCGGGAGCTAGGAGACCGCATTAACTACATTAAACGAGAAACATTGAAGAAGGAGGCTGGTCAAAATGACCACAGCGAGGGTACTGGAATGTAACGTTCAGGATAACTTACAGCTATTACTTTCACCACTTTCGATGGAAGACTTGAAGCGTAGCGGACTAAATGAAGAGACCATTAAGAAGATGGGTGTCAGGGATGCTACAGATGTAGAGAGAAACTTGACTCCTTTCCCACAAAGCACCGGCTACGTCATTCCGTATTTCGATAAGGACGGAAATCCCATTTATGACAGGCTCATTACTGGCGAAAAGGAGCAAATCCCTTTCTTCCGTATTCGCTACCATCAACCGCCTATCAATTCCGAAGGAAAACAGGTTAAGTACGCTCAGCCAAAGGACAGTGGCGTTCACGTCTATGTTCTGCCGGAAGTCTGGAAGATAGCCAAAGATACTTCTAAGCCTCTCGTCATAGTGGAGGGCGAAAAGAAAGCTGCGAAAGCAGTACAAGAAGGCATTCCCGCCATTGCCCTTGGTGGCGTCAATAACGTTAGGCACGGTAAGTACAAAATCAAGCCGAGCGAAATTGGAGAAAGCAAGAGAGGTTTTATCACTTTTACGATAAAGGATGCGGAGGCTATCCAGTTGCTGGAAGAACACGTAGCTCCAGAACTTCTCGAATTTGACTGGAGACAGCGGACAGTTTACATTGTCTTCGATAGTGATTCATCAACTGGCTTTCCAGTCAAGGAGCAAGTCCAGCAAGCCGCCTTTGATTTCGCTTTCTGGCTGTTCAAACGGGGTGCTGATGTAAGGCAGGTCATTCTGCCTCCTCCGGAAAAGGAAGGAAAAAAGGTTGGACTGGATGACTTCCTGCTTACCCACACCGCTAACGATTTTTGGGAATTGGCTAAACAGGCTCGATTTCCGATACAACCGCAACTGCGTAGCTGGCTGCAAAGACACTTAAGAAAACGAGGGCTAAACCGGGACGATTACGAAATGGCAGCCACAGCAATAGTAGCCGACCTAGATTATGAAGGACGGCGTTATCGTGATGAGGCGGATAACAGAAAGTTCTACTACTTCGATGGGAAAGAGAAACTTCTTTACGAAGTAGATTGGACTGAAAATGCAAATGCCTTCCGGGTTGGAGAGTTTGCGGAGCTAATCACAGCTAAATACGGTATTGGAACCGCCGATAGAGAGGTCATAAACCGGCTATCAACAGTTTTCATACAAGGCTGCCCTCGGGTGAGGATTCGTAAGGTTTCTTATGTGAACGAACCGCCGAAAGTACCAACGGACGTTCTATACGTTCAGCTTAGCGACTCGGCAGTTGCGAGGGTGACTAAGAATACTATCACTTTGGAGGATAACGGTGTTGACGGCGTGCTGTTCAAAAAAGGAATCGTTAAGCCAGCTAAGATAGACTTCCAGAACTTACCTTCACAACCAAAAAGGTTATGGCGTCAGGTAGTGGATACTCTCAACCTTGACAGTCATTCCATTTTTACAGATGAAGAACAAAGAACACTGCTTGAAGTCCTCTGCTACCTCTCTCCTCTTTTCCGGGACTGGAGAGGATTGGAGTTGCCAGTGGAAATGGCTATCGGTGAAGCTGGGTCAGGGAAATCTCGCTTTTACTACGTTCGGACAGGAGTTCTTGTTGGAGAGATAGGCGTTGGAGTCACTCCAAGGGACTTGCAAGAGTTGAGAACTTTCCTTGCCAGCGCCCGTGGGATTTACGTATTTGATAACGTCAGACCAGGCAGCTTGAGAAACTACCGGGAGCAATTCGAGGAAGAAATCGCCAGGGCTGTCACGCTAAAGAAAATTCAATACCGTCCTCTCTATTCCAACACAGACGTAACCGTTAAGACAGACTGCACTTTCGCTATTACTGCTACTCGTCTACCCATCCACGCTTCAGATTTGATGGAGCGGTCGTTAGTTTTCAGATTCAAAAAGATACCGGAAGGTCAAAAGGTAGACGACTGGGAGTGGAAGGTACTATACGACAACCCTGGTCGGGAAGCATTGCTAACTGATATGCTCGTTGCCGCTCAACGCTTCTTCCAGCTTGTCGATACAAAGTTTGAAGCCTACCGGCGTAAGAGTGTACGTCTTGAGGGTTTCGAGAGGGCACTGCTACTGATGGCAGAGGCTCTTGATGAAAGCAGGCAGCTACTCTCTACCATGGAGTCTGTTGTTGACAAGTTGCCAGAGGTGATACGGCAGACGCAGTACCAAGCAGATAACGCATTGATGGTTCTAAGGGAATTTGCGGAGCAGCGAAGACAAGAAATAGAAGCAGGACAGAAGAAACCAATTTTCCAGCTTAGAGAAATTACTGATTGGGTTCTGGCCAACTCCAATGGCCCAAGTACCATTCCGTATCCCTTCCATAATCCGCAGGAACTTGCTGGCTACATTCGGGAGCAGGAGGAGCTGGTAGCAGAAGTTACTGGAATTCGAGTTCACCGAAGAGACCCGAACACTACTTATTACACCTGCTAAAAACCACCTCTCATTTAAGCTCAACTAAGCGATAATGCTTGGCTGGGCTTTTCTGTTGGTTCCCACGCCTAGCTTTGCTAGCATCGAAGCTAGCTAAGCTAGCACGAAGCTAGCAATCGAAAATCCAATAAAATCAATAGTTTGCGGCGTTTTTGCTAGCTTTTTTAGCTTTTTTAGCATATTCCTTTATATGGAATTTTTTAAGAGAGGTGTTTATAAAAACTATATATAGAGATATACCAAAAAACCTAAGATAGCTAGGCACGAATCGTAAAATACTTGCAAATAGTAGATTTGCCGTTGCTAGCTTCGAGCTAGCGGGAGCTAGCCCTAAGCTAGCAAAGCTAACAATAAACTCCTCTGTTACAACGACTGTTTCTTCCTCTTCCGAAGTAAAAAAGTTCCTCCCTATAAAGTTCCTGTCAAGCCATTTATAATTTAATCATTAACAATAAATGGTAGGGAGTGAGATTATATGAGTAATTCCACTTATGAAGAATTCTTGAAGGAAATCGAATATCAAGACCAGCGATGGAGCAACCAGCAGTATGCTATTCTAATTGAGGTCATGCCGTGGGTTACGAATTACGACCAGGAGCTTTGGGATACCATCTGTGCTTCATACTATCACGATATTGATGAACTACCGGAAGCACCATTATTTGTTGTTGATGGTAGAACATATAAGTGGCACAAAGACGTGATGGATGCTCTCGGAGACGGTTTCGCTATGAAGATGTTACCAATTATGCTAGAACTAGGAGCGACAGTCCGACCAACTTACTACATCAACTCTCTGGACGAAAGAGTCCGCTATTTCTTCGACGTTATCGTCCCTCGGCACGAGAAACGGCAGTTCCTAGACAAATTCTTCGATGCCGTCCGACGTAGAAACTTGAGGAGGTGATTAGTATGCCCTATCCGGTTCTTAAAATAAGTGACTTAGACACTACCTCTCCGCAGAGGTTTAAGTCTTACAAACGGATGTGCTACGAACATAGTCTTCCAATGATTATCGTAGACTTCCAGACGGAGCACAACTATTGTGAAGTCACTCTTGACCTTTCTCCCACTGGTCTTAAGTTCCTTCCCTCCGAGATGAAGGCATTAGAGAGAATCAGTAAGCGTCACGGCTGGCTAGACCGATTTGACATCACTCCTACGAAAGCTCGATTTTTCTACGGTAACTGGAGTGACCCATCGGAACAGGAAGACTACAGCTTTCTTCTGGAAGACGTTTTGAAGTGGATAGATAAGCACATCCCACGTTCTCACATTTTTGCTGTTCTGACTGCTCCGGTCTATGCTACCGTTCAAGTATCAGTTGGCTGAAAGAGGTGATGATAGTTTGAGGCTCGAGCAGGCATTGGAATTAGCGAGTAAACACGTGCATGGTTGTATTTTGTGCGGTTCTGGACAGATTTCTTACATTGGGTGCTTCCTCCCGTCTCCAGAGCAATTAAATCCGACCAACAAGTATCAGGTTGCGTTCTACGGTGTATGTGGAGAATGTTTGAAAAACCGTAACGCTCAGCAGCGTATCGAAGCTAAGTTGCTGGAACTCCGTCCTCGCAAGTAACATCTTTTACCTATCCGGTATAGTTTTCTTACGGAGAGCCTCAGAAGCAGGCTCTTTTTTCTTGTATGATTTGACAAAATTCGACAAACATTTTGGTGCCCCCTCTTTTATTCATGACTGAACTATACTATAATATAATCATAAGTTGTAAGATTTTTCCAACAAAGAAAGGAGATGGTGCTATGACCAAACGTGAAGTGCTCAAAAAAGTGCGAGACATCATTCGATGTCTGGAACACCAACAAACGCTGCCTACAGACACCTGTTCTGTGGTAGCCGCGAAGAAGCTGGAGATGCTCGTGAAAGAGGCTCCAGCTTCTCTAGTTTATGAGCTTTCCTGCATTTACAGCCAGCTTCTCCACTCCGGAGAGGACGTAGGCACTGTCCTCAACCGACTGAGAAAACTCCTGCATAGCGAAGGGAGGTGATTACCGTGGCACCAAGAACCAAGAGCGAGCCGGTTGAACCCAAGCAGTCTTTAGTTATCCCTCCTGGCAACACTCCGCCGGAATTGCAGGCATTGCGCTCTAAAAGAGATGCCTTCCGTGCTAACCTTCAATACGCCATTAAGCAGGAGGAAGTCTACCGTGAGAAGTTTGAAAATGGTGACGAGCTGGCAGAACTGAAGATGCTGGAGCAACGACTGCGGGTTGACTGGTACTCAAAAAAGATTGCCGAAGTAGAGCAAGAAATCCAGCGATACTATCTCAAACGCAAAGCTGAGAAGAAAGAAACTGAGCCTGAACAGGAAAAAGCCAAAAAGGAAGGCGCTGCGTGAAGAAAAGCGTGGCGCCTTCTGGTTTTTCTCTCTTGCAAACCAATTATACGACTCTATGCCCTACGGAACTTTTTTCTTCAATATTTTTTATACCCCGTGTCAATTACCAACTTTCTTGGGAGGTGAGATTATGCTTAAAGTGCGTACCTGTAAGACCTGCCCTCTCTACGATAGAGAGCTTTCTCGTTGCCGGATGGGTTTCGTTAACCCCTCTACCAAACAGGCTACCACGAAAGCGATGGCTGCTTACGGCAGCGACTACGTCTGTCACTACAACCATTGGAAGAATTCTGGTACATTAAAGTATCAGCTTTATCTATAAGTAGCCCAACCCACCTCGATTTACTTTCCGTAGTTGACTTTATTGATAGACTTTGATATAATTTCTATCAGAATACATCAAGTTGATTGAGGTGGGTTGCATGGCTCCTCGGAAAGCGGAACCACGTACTAAATTGGTAAGTGTTACCTTTACCGAAGACGAATACGAAGCCGTTAAGAAGGCAGCGTTGATGACCGACCGTAGCCTAGCTGCCCTTGTTCGGTGGGCTGCGATAAAGTACCTTAGAGAGGTGGACCTGCTGCCAAGCGGCGAAATTGCAAAGGAGGAAATCGGCGATGAAAGGTCGGTATAAGATTGTTATACCGGTGGTAATAGCTGCTGCCGCTGTTGGCGGATATTTAATTTTTTCAAAGCCTCAAGTGGCAACACAACCAGCAAAGAATAATCCAGTTCAGGAAGTAGATAAGACAGCCTCTGAAAATACTTCCGCTGCTCAAGAAATTGCGTCTGCGGATACGCCGGATATTGTTATCAGCAAAGAAAACCTCCATAAGTTAGATGTTCCCTTACCCGATAAAGATGTGGTGGAAAAGATTCAAGCTGAACTGTTTAAGAATGTTAAGCAGGAAGACTTAGAGAAAGCAAAAAAGACCGTCCACGAGCTACATATGTCTTTCGAGTCTGGCTTTATTTATGAAGCAGAAAACTGGATTAAAAAGTACAGTAACCCTAATAGCCCGGGTTGGGTCTTCTGGGAGAAGACCGGCACAATAGAAATTCCCGGCTACACTGAGAAGGTATACAACGAAAGAGACGGTAAATGGTATATCCAACAACTTGAAGGCATTAAGACGATTTTCGCTGGCAAAACCACCTTCGTTGACGATATTACTAGAGCTCAAGAACTGATAGACAAAGCTGTGAAGAACCACGACATCAAAAGTCTGTGGTATGCTCATCAGGTACTGCATGACCTTGACTATTGGGTATTAAATTATCCTATTCAATATCCAAAAGGTGTACCTGCTCCTCCCGATTGGAAGGGTGTGAAGACGTATTTCGGCACAATAAGTGTTTTAGATTAGTTTAAGAATATGAGATTACTACGGGTGGTAGCAACTTTAGAAGGCAAGAAAGGTACTCTGTCAAATGCTACTACTACCTGGTTGGCCAAAATAGAAAGAGAAAATTTCCTTTACTTAATACTTGGCAGTTGAAGGAGGAGAGATGGAACTATGCAATTAGAACTAATACGTAATATACTTGGAACTCCATTTTACGAAACAGACAACTGCTATATCTACAATTTAGATTGCTTAATGGCTATGAGAAAGTTGCCAGACAGATTAGTTAATTTGACGGTCACCTCACCGCCGTATAACATTGGGAAAGAATATGAAACTCCACTCCCCTTAGAAGAATACATAGAATGGTCGAAAGAGTGGACGCACGAAGTGTACCGTCTTACTGTAGATGATGGAGCATTTTGGTGGAATCTAGGCTATGTGGAAGTAAAAGGAAAAGGCAAAGCGGTACCCTTGCCTTACCTATTATGGAATTCAAATCCATTCTATTTAATTCAAGAAGTTGTATGGCATTATGGGGCTGGAGTAGCTGCCAAAAAAATGCTTAGCCCGCGTAATGAAAAGTTTTTGTGGTATGTTAAGAACCCTATCAAATATACCTTTAACCTTGATAAGATACGGGATCCAAATGTAAAATATCCCAACCAAAAAAAGAACGGAAAGATTAAGGTAAATCCATTGGGCAAAAATCCGTCCGATGTATGGGAAATCCCAAAGGTGACATCTGGTAACGGAAGGAGCTCTAAAGAGCGCACACCTCATCCTGCACAGTTTCCCGAAGCTGTGATTGAGAGAATAGTCAAAGCGTGTAGTAATCCCGGCGATATAGTTATGGACCCGTTTATGGGCTCAGGAACCACTGCGGTTGTAGCATTAAAGCACGGAAGAAAAGTTTTTGGCTTTGAGATTAATGAAAAGTATTGCGAAATTGCTGCTAAACGCATCGAAGATTTCCTTGATGAGGTGCGACATAGCTCAGCACAAGTTAGCCTATTCACCCTGATAAATGACTAACAACTTCTTTTGTTCGATTTCTGGATTAAGTCTTGCTTGTTGTCCTGTTGCAGCATTTTGACCTATCCAGTCTTCGTGGTCTAGCCACCCAAAACGCACCAATGTAATCTGGGGCAGTTTTTTAGCCCCACTTTCAAACTTTTGAAAATTAATTGCAAGGTAATACCCCGACTTGGATTTTTTTGAGCGGGAACTTTTTTGAGCATAACTTCGATTACCATAAATATGTTTATCATTCGATGAAGTCTTGATTTCTATTGAGTAATAGTTATCCGGAAGATAGACTAAGTCTTTTTCGTCGGCGGTAATATCCCCCCGCCATTTGCCAGGATACCTTTTACTTAGTTCAAGAGCAATGAGCTCATTTAGGAGGAAACCCATTATTTGTGGTTTTGGAAAAATATCTTTTCCTATTTTGTACTTGCCTGCACCAATATCACTCATAAATATACCATTCCACGAACTTAACACGATATCAACTATCTCATCTGTTTTAAGAGGATGGTCATTTACTAACTGCGTAGTAATTTCTTCCCATTGTTCAATTGGTTTTTCTTTATAGGGTGACTGAAGCATACAACAACCTCCACTTCTTCCAATATAAAACCAAATAGCCCTCTTTAAAGTTGCTAGGACCTATCTTATAATTATACCATAGGAGGTGATATTTGTGAATAACCTACTTACGGTCAAGGAAGCCGCAGAAATTCTCGGAATATCACCCATTGCGGTAGCTAACCTCCTTCGAGACAAGAAACTGCCGGGCTTCAAACAGAAAACCTCGGTTGGTGACCAGTGGTTTATAGAGCGGGAAGATGTTGCCATTTACGGCGCAGTGCTCGCTATGCTCAATTTACTGCAAAGGAAGGCTAAAGAGCAACCTGTGGAAGAAGGTGTCCCACTGTGACTAAAGCTGTAGGTTACATTAGAGTAAGTACGGAGGAACAAGCGCAACACGGTTATTCTCTTGACGCTCAAGAGGAATCTATCAGAAATTACTGTAAGGCATTGGGATGGGAATTCATCAATGTTTATCGAGATGATGGCTACAGTGCAAGTTCACTAGACAGACCTGCACTTCAACAATTGATTGCGGATATTCCTTTACGCTCTTTTGACACGGTGGTATCGTGGAAACTTGATAGGTTAAGTCGAAGTCCGAAAGATACCTTATACTTACTAGAAGATGTCTTCGAGAAAAACGGTATCACTTTTGTCAGTGTACAGGAACCGTTCGTTAATACTAAAGACCCAACATCAAAGATGTTTACCACAATTCTCGCTGCTTTCGCACAACACGAGAGAGAAATGATTACCGAAAGGATGAAGATGGGAAAATACCAGAAGGCACGAATGGGCCAGTTTCCAGGTGGTCACATTCTATATGGTTACCGGAAAAACCCAGTGACCGGAGAGTTCGAGATTAACGAGGAAGAGGCAAGAATTGTTAAGCTTATTTACCACTGGTACGTGTATGGTGATGAAAACGGTCAACCATTGGGAATGGAAGCTATCGCTGATAAGTTAACGAATATGGGTATCCTCCCTCCCTCTGCTGTCCGTGGAGTTCGGGTAGGAGTGAGAGGTAAAAGAGGTCAAAAAGGTGAATACGTCAAGCACTGGTCAAACGCTACTGTCAGACAGATTCTTACTCATCAGGCATACATAGGTAAGAACTACTTTGGTAGGGATGGTAAGAATGCCGAACCAGACAAGATTGAAGATGACTGGATTGTTATTCCCTTCCCACCTATTGTAGAGGAGTACACCTATCAGTTAGCACAAGAAAGAAGAAACAGAGCAAAGTTCTGGCAGAGAAAGCACGAAACGCCTTTGCTTACTGGAATTATTCACTGTGGAATATGCGGGTTGCAGTTTAGAGGAACCTATGACCACGGAACAACGGCGGTGTACTCTTGCTACGGCAGACTCAAACGCTACCACAGAGATGGGAGTCCTACATGCGATTCTCCAAGAATTCCTGCTGACTGGCTCGACCAACAGGTTGTACCGAAAATATTGGAAGCTTTGCAGCAGCCAGAACAGATGAAAGAAGCGATTATGGCTCACTTAGAAAGCTGGGAGCGAAGAAAACAGGAACTGGAGCTTCTAGTTGGGCCTTCCTTAAAGCAAATGAAGGAATTACAGGACGAGCAAGAAAGGTTGAACTACCTATTCCGCAAAGGAAGAATATCAGTATCAGAATACGAGAAGGAAGCTTCTGAACTGGATAAGAAGATAGCTGAACTCCGTGAACAGCATAAACACCAGACGAATGAACTCCGTCACCTACAGAAGCTAGAAAGGGATTTGGACTTTATCAAACAGGCTCTTGAGAATGGCTACTGGAAAGTAGAGTACGAAGCACTGCAAAGCGAAATTAAAATGATGTGGGACGCCGCTTTAACTATTGACAATAAAACAGGAGAGGTAGTAGTTACCACTCCCAGACAGGAAAAGAAAGTTACCATTGATTTTAGCGAAGCTGGTAAACAAGCACAGGAACATGAAGAACTATTGACTTTTGCAATGCACGGAGGTGGTAAGATAGCGATACGTCAGCTATTTGATAAGCTCCATATTACCGTTCACGTATACCATGACCGAGTGGAGGTGAGAGGGTTAATACCAATAGGGAATATCAATATTAGTTTGTTTCAATTCCTTATAGGTAGGCTAAAAACTGCAACATTTACGTAAAGCAAAAAATGAGGAATTGAAAGTTTCAATTCCTTATAGGTAGGCTAAAAACTTAAAACCTGCATTGGATATAATTCTAAGTTCTTTGTTTCAATTCCTTATAGGTAGGCTAAAAACTTTTAGAAAATCTAATTGATTTTAGGTTTTTAGATTTGTTTCAATTCCTTATAGGTAGGCTAAAAACCTAGTAGACAAGTATGGAAAAGAAAACACACAAAAGAGTTTCAATTCCTTATAGGTAGGCTAAAAACCAATCTGGAACACTAAACTTGCAATCCTTACACGTTTGTTTCAATTCCTTATAGGTAGGCTAAAAACTTGATTTAAGTAAAGATGTGTTTTCTTTAGCTTTCAAGTTTCAATTCCTTATAGGTAGGCTAAAAACTATATACAGAGACTAACATAAACAAAAATATATACTGTTTCAATTCCTTATAGGTAGGCTAAAAACAGCAGTATCCACATTTTTACAATGTGTATAAAAAATGTTTCAATTCCTTATAGGTAGGCTAAAAACATCATAAGTTAAGTAAAATATTAGAATTAGAGCAAAGTTTCAATTCCTTATAGGTAGGCTAAAAACAAGCAAAAAACATAATAAAAATTTTTTAAAACTTTGTTTCAATTCCTTATAGGTAGGCTAAAAACTCATAAGTTGGCACAATACTTCAGAATTCCGGAAAGGTTTCAATTCCTTATAGGTAGGCTAAAAACTTGCAGAAGCTAATCAACAGCATTTTCCAGTTATGTTGTTTCAATTCCTTATAGGTAGGCTAAAAACAGTGACTTAGATGCAGACTTTGCAGTCAATGTGCAAGGGTTTCAATTCCTTATAGGTAGGCTAAAAACCCTGTTCCGTAGTCCCAATAAACATTTCCGGCAGATGGTTTCAATTCCTTATAGGTAGGCTAAAAACTTCCAAGACCACAACGAATTATTTGAGGTGGTTATAGTTTCAATTCCTTATAGGTAGGCTAAAAACTCGTTAGAACGTAGAAAATCCAGCACTTTTATCTTGCGCAAAATTTATCTCATGTAAAGCTTATGCCTTTATTATATCACAAACTGCCGGAAATTCAACTTATCGCTATAGCAATGTGTCGTCGATGTCCAGCAATTTTTGCACTATTGTACATCGACGACACTTACCAAATGCTTAACACATCACTCGTTTTAAACCCTGTTTCACTATCGTAATAATCTTTTAAAGAAGCAGCATTGACATATTTGAAGCCTTCTACTTCTGCAGGCATGTTTTCTGTTTTCTCTGGTATTGATATTACGTATTTATAAAAATCAGCTTTAAATTCGTCAAATATACTTCGCCTTTTAAATAGATTTTTTATTTTCTTGAGGTTGGTATACCTTTGCCATAAGTCTATTGCTTCTTCGTTATACTCTATAAACACATCTACTTTGTAGTATTCATCATCAATGAGTTTAAATTTGCTTACACTTGGCGTCCCATCATCACTGTCATACTTTAGCTTGAAAATCGCATCTAAAATGTCAAGTGCTTCTTTTGATGAAAGATTTTGTGATATTTCCCTATAATAATGATCTATTATGTCTAGAAAATCTTTTTCTGATATTGTTTCGTACTCTGACAAGATCCTTTCAGTAATATTTAGCATGACTTTATTGTAAATCCTCGAAGCGTATTTCCTATTTTTTTCATCAATCAATGATACTACATATACTTCTCCTTTTTCCTCCCAATTTCTGTTACACCTGCCTGCTGATTGATTTATAGAATCCAGCGGTGCCAAATCTCTTACAACAACGTCAAAGTCTATGTCTACACCAGCTTCCACAAGTTGTGTGGTAACAGCGTATTTTATGTTATTTGTCTTTAAAAGGTTTATCCTTTCAAGCCTTTCATGCGGTATTACGTGGGTAGACATGTATACTATCTCTTCATCCGGCAACTTTTCTTTTAATAATTGATAAAATTGTCTCGCTGATGATATGGTGTTCAGTATAAAAAGATAGCTCCTTCCATCCCTTAAATTAAACATATCTATTAGTTCATCAAGATGCATTTCTTTTTGTAAAACTGGCCTTATTACTACTCTATCCATTTGACTGAAGTACTTTCTTTTGTCTGTAAGCTGCCCAATCTCATTATCGTCAAATATCATAGGCTGTGTTGCCGTAACAAATATTATGTATGAATTCAATTTATATGCAACTGCTTTTAAGACTTCTTTCACAAGCTTCCAGTAATAAAAAGGTATTGACTGAATCTCATCAAGTATTATTATGGAATTTGCTATTCTGTGAAATTTTCTTAATGCGCTGTTTCTGTTAGACAAAAGAGTGTGAAAAAGCTGTATAAATGTCGTAACTATGATTTCCGAATTCCAGCCTTCAATCATTATTTTTGACTTTTCTGTATCAAATTCTGTTTCATTGTCACTATATTTTACTTCTGAAAGATGGTGGTGTTTCAACAATACATTTGTGCTAATATCTATATTATTGCTTTTTAATATCTTTTCAAATTCCTGATAGTTCTGCTCTATTATACTTAAAAAGGGAAGCGAATAGATAATCCTGAAATCTTTGTTGTATACATCGTAAAGCTTCTTTTTCAATTTTAAAGCAAATGAAATAGACGCCAAAGTCTTGCCAAGCCCTGTAGGAAGGTTTATGGATAAAATTCTTTCATCTACATTTATCTCATTTTCATTTACTTCTCTATACGCATTTTCCCTTAATACATTTATTTTGCTATCTTTGTAGCTAATCTGTGATTTGTATTTATCAACTGCGTCTGAAGTCAATTCCGTATAAGATGGCGAAATCTTTCCAATCACGACTTCACTTTTGTCTGCATCTATAAGCAGTGAAAATACATAGTTTATGAGAATATAGTACGTCAAATCCTCTTTTTGCTTTATCTTCCTTAGATATGACCTTATGCTTCTCATCTCATTTTTTATATTCTCTATATTATTAGCTATAGTTGTCTTATTAAGATCAATATTTAAACCAGCTTTCTTTAAATTGTCGCTTAATATCTTAAATTTTGTCTCGTCTATGCTATGAAGTTGAGACTTCATTATCTCTATGTCGCTGTCTTCTAAAGAGGCTTCTGTAGCTACATCATTCAGATTTCCGTGATGCTTTTTTACAGCTATATACGATATAAAAGGAAGCAATATTTTAGTATCATTGTCAATGTCTAATCCGCTTATCTCCTGCTTTACAGCAAAATAAGCTATAACCGCCGAAATCAGTGAATGATGTGTTTCTTTCTTTGATTTAAGCTCTTTTTTCTTATCGTTATCTTGTGAAGTCAAGTATTCTTGAAAAAAGCCTGTAGACTTGCCAAGATCATGGCATAAAGCCACAATCTTGACAAGCTTTGATAGAAACTCCTCATCCATCAAATTAACCTTGACTTCATCTAAAAACTGCTCTGTTAAATCTGCACATCCTGATAAATGTTCTTCTAAATATTTATCAGGGTGTGAATAAAGCTCAGAAAAACACGATGTGTTCATCTTTTATCACCCAACTATTTGATACGTACGATCTTATGCTTTTGCCGTTGGCTTCATATACTACATCCGCATAATCCAATACAATTCTTTCTTCGTCCATATCGGCAGGAATCTTTTCTTTAAAGTATTTTTTGCCGTCTTCAAAGACTATCCTATCCTCTAAAATATACTTATATGGCAAAACAGAGGATATCTCAGTCTCAACATCTCCAGTCTCAAAAGCATCTTCCACGCCCACAAATCTATAATCCGCAATCATTTCACTTAACCCTAATGAAACTGTGTACACATTTTTGTGATTTTTTAGTTTTTCAATTATGTCATTAAAAAGATCTTCATCTGTGTGATGAAAATATATCCTGTACATAGGGTCTTTTAAAAGCTCCATCTTTACCTGCGTTCGGGCTTCGTGATTTTTCTTTTTCAGTGGGATCCAAAAATTATCCTTTGTATTTATAAGGTTAAGCCCCATTCTCATTTTTTTGACTGGATTTAGAATTCTCACCGCTAATTTGCATTTGTCAGAGCTTAGAACTTTTAAATAATCTTCTTTCCCTATTCCCTCTATCGCACCTATTAATCCTTTTATAGTCGGTGAGGGAGGAAATGAAAATGTAAGCGGCGATGATGTGGTATAGTACTTCTTAAAATGCCCAAAATCACCGTATACGTCAAAAATCAATAACTTCATTCTATACATTCCTTTCTCAAGAACCTCATTATCATCTTTTCCTGAGATGTTTACTGGATTATCCTAAAAGCTTAACTTTTCTACAGTAAAGTCTTTTACCACATCGTCAAAATCACATACAACACCATCTACTGCAAAAACTGCCCTTTCATCTACCACATATCTCAACTTTTCAATTTTGCCTTTGTTTGCATTAAGGCTTTCGATTAATTCTTTTATCTCGATCTTTCCATCTTGTATGTCCCGCAATTCTTCGTCTTCTGTATCATGGACAAATTTTATCCTTTTGTTTAACTCACCTATCTGATAATTTTTTTCTTTCATGACTACCTGAAGCAAAAATCTTGGCATGTGGCCCATCTTTGAATTAGACATAAGGTTTTTGGTACCATTCCACATTGCTTCCAACATCAAATTTACATCGTCATCTGTAAGCGGTATATTCTGATTTTTAGCTGCATTTTCATTTACAATACCATAGAACGAGATAAGAGAATATGGAAGTATATATTTCTCTGTAAATGTTCCTTGAACATTGCCGCTCTGTGACGGCATTACAGTTGTGCCTTTTATGTAAGTCATGTTGACCTTGTGAAGGGACCTTCCATATCCAAACTGAACAGGACCTGTTAAAGTCATAGTTTTGTCCTTCACTGCTGTCGTAGCACCAAAAAGCCTAACATCTATACATTTATTGATGATATCGTCATTCGACCCGAAGTCGCTTATTCTATCATCTTTTGTCCGCAGTTTTCCGCTTTCATCTCTCGTCTCTAAGATAAACACATCCATTCCTTTATACTCTGCCAAATAATCTCTTATGGTCCTTTTAAGTCTTACGTCTGTAACTATGTTTATGCCTGTTTCCTCATCGATCCTGGGCTTGTTTTCGTCCACAGGATCTCCATTTGGATTTGCAAAGCTTACATCATAAAGAAAAAGTATTTCTGATCGGTTGTTTATAACGTTGCTCATCATTGTTCCTCCCCTTTGCTATAAATTATTGATGCTATTTCGTCTGCAAGATTTAACCCACAGGCGAAGTAAAAATTTATTTCATCTACTGGCATATGCCAATCATCTCCCGCTAAAAGAAGATAATTTGATACCTCCTTTGCCAGCAGCCTCTTGCCTTTGTCGAATGAATCGTACTCCTCAAGCTTATTCTGCACTTTTGGCAAAAGCCCTCTTATGTCTTTTTCATCCATCTTGAGGCTTTTTAGGTTTTTCATGAAAGGCTTTGCACCTCTATCTTTGTACTGCTTTCTGAGAAGCAACTCTGTAAGAGCACCTAATAGCACAAGTCCTCTTTTGATAGGCGTTTCGAAGTTTTCATCGTACTTTTTAAAGAAATCTGATAATGGTCTTTCCTCCATGGCTTTAACCTCCATTTCTACTAATCCTAAATTTTGTAAAAACTTAATTGTCATCATTCCATCTTTTATAGCACTTTGATAGTATTTGTCCTGAATGAATTCATCTCTTACCCGCTTCATTATAAATTTTAGTATCAAGTTTATGTCAATTTTCCTGCCTCTAAAAATCCTGTCTGTCAAATCTAAAAAGTAACCGTCAAGATCGCTGTCTCGCTTCTTCATGTCGGACTTAAACAAAAAATTACGTATATTTTTGAAAGTGAAGTTTTCATTAAAAATGCCGTCTACTATGTCTTTCGCCTTAAAAATCTCCCTTAAATGGGAAGGAAACACGTCTTCTATAAGAAGCAGTATTCTTTCAGCAGAATTTTGCTTTTCTATAAATAGATAGTTTAATGAAATTGAGTCATCAGCATCTTTTAAAAAATACATTATGTCGTCTTCATCCGTTATGACTCTTTTTTTCGTTGATTCTTTTAAGGACACAAGCTTTGAAGACTCTTTGAATATGTCCAATATCTCCTCTTTTACAAATTTTTCACCTATTAGAAATTTGGGTATTAGTTGATATTTGAGCCCATAAAACTTAAATGTCAAATTGTTTTCTATGTACTTCTTACCTTCTTCAAGCTTTAATCTGCAGTCTGGACACACAGGAAAGTTTCTCCACGATTTTTTCTCGTCAAACCCTCCGACTATGTACCCTGTTTTATCAATCGTGTAGAAAGCGTACGTGTCAACCTTGCCAAAAACCAAATCCTTCTTCTCACCACATATTGAACATACTTTGTCATTTGCTGAAAGTTTATTGTATTTTTCATTGTCCGTATCTACGAGGAGTTTTCTAAATAGCGGCATATCGCCGATGTATTTGTATGTACTGCCTTCTACGAATTTCAGCATGAGCACAAACTTATCCTTTTTAGAAGATTGTTTGATAAACTTCACGATTTCTTCTAATATCTCATCTCTATTTTCTTGAATAGCACTGTTCAAATTTTCAAGAAATCGCCTTTCATCTTCATCGATGTTTAATCCTTTTTTGCTAAGGATTTTAAACCAACTTAAAATCTTGCCGTTAAATGTCTTGTCAGGCTCTGTAATCTTTGCGACAGGCATATAACCAGGACCATTGCCACCAGCGCTTGAATACAAGTACCTTGATATTTTTTGGCTGTCTGTCTCCTCTATCGTCACATCTTTGTACTTTACATCATTGCCATCGACTGTAAAATTAATAGCTATGATGTTTTTATACGATCCATTTTGATTTGGATCTTCTATCAAAACATCTAAGAGACTTTTCCTTCCAACACTTATAGACATCTCTCCTATGTCTTTTACAGCATCCAGCATTTTGCGCACCCCCTTTACAATATCTCAAAGCATCCGAAACCTTGCGAGTTTTTAGCCCCAAGTCCTGAGTAGTAAGCAACCTTCAAAAGATCCGGGCTACACTCCACATCATATATTCCCATCCAGCCTTTTATGACTGTATTTTTGTACTTCATGATTTTTTGATATTTCACATTTTCGTTGCCAATCGGATAAAGCTTAAAATATGGATCTTTTACCTTCTCACCATAAATTACCTCATACTTTTTTAATAGGTTTTTTAATAAAAGATCAGAAAAGTTTTCATGCCAAGGTGAGTAGTAATAAGTATACCTTACACCCTTGTCCTCGATTGTAGAGTATGTGACGACAGGTGACAAAAACTTTATCCTTGCCTTATCTCTAAAGACAGGTGGATTCTCGATGTTTATTGAATTAAGCTTAAATGTCTGGTTATTGAATACGCAAAAGTCTTTTTTAAATATGTTTTGTGAAATGTCGTATATAAACTCATCAATGGGAGAAGATACAGTAAGCTTAAATGGTGGCTTTATCAATATCTTGTCATCTCTTTTTAAAAGCCTAAATTCCCCTTCAAGCCTCGAATACGTAAATAGCTTAAACTGCCTTTTTCCATGTTTGAATCCTTCGTCGTGCATGAATGCGCTGAAATCTCCATCTGTCATGCTGTTATATATAAAGCCTTGCACTATGTGATTGTACTGTATAGGCAAGTGCAACTCTTTGTCACCGCTGAACTCCAATACCACCCTCATCACTTGATACCTCCTCATTTTCAAAAAGAACATCCACACCACATTCCTATTAAAATTTTTTCCAATGTAATATATTCTTCAAAATCCTCCATTTTCCTGCTAAAGTTATGGAAATTTTTAAAAATAATAAGCGGATGATACCGCTTTTTAAGAAGGTCTTTTATCATGTCCAAAACACTTTACATATCTATTAGCCCAGCACAAAACATAAATCATCTCATCTGTCGTAAGTCTTGCAAAATCTCTATTGCGGCACTCTGCATTTTTAAACTTATACACAATGGATAGATACCCTTCTACAAACTTTTTAAATGCTTCTTTTTGTGATTTCCCGCCGCCTAACATAAAAGGATTTTTATTTACAAGATTAAGCATATTAAAAAATTTTGTTTTCACTTCATTTTCATTAGCACTTGCTTTCTTCGCACTATCAAAAAGATTTATAACGATGTCTAATATATTCGTCAATTTATTTTTTACAAAGTATTGCCCCATATTTACTGCCATATCATAAAGACCGTCTTGCATTTTATCACCTCTCAGTATCCTCTCTGATTGTTTACATTATGCCAAACGCTCTTTGTATGCCTTCTGTTCCAAGATAGCAACTCTTTCAACCTTTTTACATTCTTGGCCACATCACCATCATTTTCCCCATACCTATTAGCTCTTTTCGATGCATCAATATGATCGTCTATTGATTTCACCTTTACAGAGCCATAGTAAGCAGGCTTGCCATAACCTAATTTAAGGTAGATATCGCCACTTAATCCCAGTGAAAAACACAAGAGATCTAATTCATTATCATCTAAGCCATCAAAAAATACTTCCCCTTCAAATATGCTGCCCGGCATTACAAATTCACAAGGTACTGTGCCTTTTTCTATTATATTCGCATCTCCATGGCTGTAAAATTTTATTCCCTTAAATTTCCCATTAGAATCATAATAAAGGCTATTTTCTGCCTTTGGTTCGTAAAATGTCGGTATGTTTATTATTTCTACGCCATTATCTTTCACAAGCATCAAATCAGTAAACCGCAACCTGCTTTTCTTGCCTAATGAGCCAAACATATCGCATATTATGCAGTCATTTTGGTCATTTACACTTTTCCCAATCTTGCGTATGTCTTGCTTTGTGTTTATACAGCTTCTTGATACACTCTCAGCAATGGCCCTTGCGCATCCTTTTAAAGATGAACCAGGTATGATATACTCTCCATTGTACTTTGCAAATTCTCTAAATACAGTGCTGCCGTTTTCATTGTAATATCCTGAAAATATATGGACTGGCGTCACTACCTCAATGCTTATTCTAAGCTTACCACTTTTTAACTCAGGCGATTTCACATATTTTTTAGCACCTAATATAGGTACAAAGTTATAAGGTTTCATCAAACTCCACCTTCCTGAAACACTCATCATTCAATGACAACTTGGATAATTTTTCTCTTAATGTTTCTCTGTCAAACTTTCTCTCTATGTAAAATCCACAATCTTCATAACCTGATACGTCTTTTCTATCGTAGTATCTCATTGTAAGCTGAACATCTTGTACAGCCATGCGGCCAAAACCCCTTGATGTTATGCCTCCAAAGACTACATACCCATCATCGATTTCATCTAATATTTCCGTAATCACTTTAATCTGCCAATTAAACACATTCTCCATTTTTATTTCGCATTCAAATATGCCATCTTCTACAACTTCAGGCTCAAATAACGCTTTTCCTTTTGAAGCACCCGTTATTCTATCGATGGCAACATTCTTTCTCTTGCCCATCTTAACTTCTCCTATTGGATAAGCATCTTTAAATAGAATTCGGCTCTTTAAAGCAGTATTGCCAAACATTTTACATGCAGGACAGCTTTCTCTGTACCGCTCTTTTCCATTCATACTGCTACTAAGCTTCTTTCCGCAATATTCGGATCCAAATATATCACAGCCTTTTAACTTTTTCTCTGCTCTACTTCTAAATACACCTTTTATACTGCTGCCAGGCATCACTACCGTTAACTTACCATCTTTATAAGACCTTAAAAATTTGTTATCAGGCACTGTCGGATCAAAATCATTGTTGTCAGCGGCTTTTATTGAAAGAGGGCTCATGGTCTTTAAATAAAATTTGAAATATCCTTCATTGTGCAGTTCTTTAAACATCATTCCACCTCATTTCTTCATTTAAACCATTAGATACGTACTCCTTTAGATTGGATTTATCGACTTTATAGATCTTCTCATCAATAAGCTTAATAGTTCCTAAACCTCTGCTTGTCATTCCTCCTACTGATATCTGCCCATTTTTAAGCACATTTAGGCAAATTTTTAAAAGTTCTATATCGTCGTCATCCAGATTATCCCCTATCATGTGAAGCTTAAATCTCGTGCCAGATGGAGTAATCTCGTAATTGTACTTCTTTCCATCTTTCGCAGTACCTGTATCTCTGTCTATGCCAACACCATCTCTCATATCAAAAAAAGTCTTTTCATCTATCGAATTTAAATCTTTTATAGTAAGTTTTGCTGCTAAATGATTTGAGCCAAAAAGCCTACAAACATTACAAGAACTTTCGTATATTTCTTCTGCAATTTTTTTGTAATCTTTGTCGTACTTAGTTTTTAATCTTTTAACATCGTCATCACTCACACAAGGTTCATCATTGACTATTAGACATGACCTATAACCTTCAAAAGCGCCGCTTGAAAGGACTCTTTCAACAAAGCTTCTAAGGACTCCTTTTAGACTTGAGCCAGGTATTAAAGGTAGACCATTTTCATCCTTTATAACAGGTGAATCAACTTCAGTAGGATCCATGCTTTCTTGGCCTTTGCCTATGTGAATAGGCTTTAAAGCTACAATTGTACCTTTCACAATATACTTATTTTCAAATTTATCAAACATCTACATCACCTCTTATCATCCTTTAATGCTTATTTCTATTTTTAAAATAGCCACTTTGACTCTCATTGTTTCTCATTGGCTTTACTCTGTAAGATGACTGCCAATACAAATATCCAAAAAATAGACTTAAAGCCTTTGGCAAAATATCTTCAGGTACATCATTTTTTATCTTCCTCATGTATTCTATTATCTTATCTCCATACTTCATGCCATCAAAGATGCTATTCCAGCCGTTGCCCCTTGATTCTTTGTACTTTATGTAAAGTTCAAATTCATCATAAGAGTCGATATTTGAAGCAATTTCAGCCAATGTCCTGTATTGTGATATGCCAATCTTGTCTTTTTCTCTTCCTTTTTCATCATTTGAGTGAATCGATAAAAAATCTCTTTTTGATGCTATTTCATCTGAATATTCAATCAGCTTTTGCTTTAACTCTTTGCCTATATTCATATTTTAATTACCTCCATTCAAATGTATTTTATCGCAAATTTTCACATTCCCATATCCATTTGCAGTATTTTGCCCAATACCTGACTTCTCCGCAGAATACAGCTTGTCTTTGATGCCATCAATGTCTTCATTTGTACCGATTAAAACGACAGAGCCTTTTTCTATATAAACTGATGGTTTCTCCCTCATGTCATCCGTTGGTTTTGATGTATCGTATCCTCTGTATAAATTGCTTTCTGAGTAAACTTTTATCACGTCATATTGAAATCCAAGATTTAATATTTTCTTCCACAATTCTTTGTAATCATCTGTCGTCTTTAAAGGAATATTATAGTCTATATCAGGTATCATGTCTGAATAAAAATCAAGCGTTATAAGCGTCTTATATGTCTTACCACCATACTGCCTTTTGCCGACAATTTTATTCAACTTTTCGATTCTTTCTATCAAATCAACTTCATTTCCTGCACCTTCACTACATATTTCGATCTCGCATTTACCAAATCCGCTGGAAGTATCTGCACCAATCCTAAGCGTTTTAAATTCTTCAAGATCATTTGTTCCATCTACATACCCTTCAAATGTTGAACCTTCCTCTATTGCTAATATACTGTACAATCCTCCATCTCTTGCTGTCTTTGTATACGGATCGATGGCTGTTCTTGTAAAAAATCTTTTGGGAACATCTACCATTTTCCCATCTTTATAATACCCCGTGGCAAACTCTACTCTCTCTTTGCATCTTGGACATTCACTCTTTTTATTAAAAAGCACATCTACAAGACCATGGTCATTGTGATACTTGCATTTCATTGCAGAAAGCGGAAATGGCCTTGCACCGTCATAATAGAAGTTGTAAAATCTTATATTGCTAAAATTGCTGCACCAACCTTTATACTTACATCTGCTGCATTTTTCACCATCTCTTATGTATATCCAGTTGTACCTGCCATCTTTATCAGGTCTTCCTACATCGTGCAGTGGACAATTCCTCAAAATCTCTCTTGCAATAGCTGCCCTTATAACGTCACCTGGTATGTAATCTTTAGTAGTTAAAAAATTCCCTACCAAGTTTCTAGCACCTACTATAAGAGGTGAAATAAGGTTTAACTTTACCTTTATCATTCATCCCCCTCCTTAACATCAACATGGACCCATCCATATCCTCTGCTTTTACCCGCCCCAATGCTTTCTATCATTTTTAAAGATATCAAGATGAGTTCTTCGTACTTTTCCGTACTCTCATCTAAGTATAAATCCATTGTTCCTTTGAATGCACCACCTTCATAGATTTCCATTGAGTTTAGCGAATTGTCTTTTGCCACTTTTCTATACCTATCAACAGAAGTTGAATACCTTATAGTCCTGCTGCCAATGTTAACACTACTTTCATCTAATAATAAATCATCTATATACAACTTAGATGGGTTATACCCAGGTGAACCAAATACCTTGCATACAGGGCACGTGCACTTCATATCATCACGGTGTTCTTCATCGATCAAAGACATGAAATTTTGCCTCATGATCCCTTTCATTGTAGAAGCAGGGATATAAGGTTTTCCGAGCCTATCTTTTATAAAGTATTTATCCACAAGGTTGCCAGTGCTACTGCCTGTAGCAATGCACATTGGGGATTTTAATTTTACAACTATGTTAAACGTCTTTTTCAAAATATCACCTCAATCCTATACATAATCCCAAATCTCGGTAATATCATACCATGGCGAGTAGTATTCCATGCCGTTTTCACCTGAAAACTTAAAAAGCCCTTCTTCAAAACAGCCATTGGCTATCTCCACAAGTCCTTTTTCAAAGTCTTCTATATTTGACCTTGACCTATCATACATGTAAAAAAGCCTAAACTCCAATGGCAACATCATGCTTGCAGCATCCCTAAGTTTGTATATATGGTTTTTCATCATCTTTTTGCTTTCTTTCATTTTCAGTATCAAGTCTACAAGCTTAGTCATTTCAATCCACGTGTAATTTAAAATACCTTGATGTATGAAATCATAATTGCTACCTTTATCCCTATTCAATTCCAAATACATATTGCTTTCTAAAACCGCAAATGAAACAGTACCAATTTTGTTGTCCATCTTTTTTGAATATGATTTAGCTTTTTTCAAAAGCTTATTGGCCAATTCAAACATATTCCGTATAGGTGTGGAATATTTGCTTATTGCAACGCCAATAGACATTGTCACATTTGCACTTTTGTTAATATCCGACTTATTTTGAAATTCCATGTCAAATGTTTCAATAAGCTTTGACGCCATTATCAAACTGGATTTTGCAGGGGTTATTATGAATATATCGTCTCCTCCAAGTTCAATAACTTCAAATGGGATCTCTTCTCCTTCTACCTCATACCCTTTCCGTATAGCCTCCAATGTCGCTTTAAAAGCAGAACTTTCCGCTTTTCTGCTAAAATACATCATCTCGTACACATTTTTTATGTTCTTTATTATGTTCCCGAAGTTATTGCCATCACCGTATATTAATGCCATGTATCCATTGTTTTTAAAAGCCCCAATCTCGTCTAAGCCTTGAACTTTTTTGCCGCCGTATTGTCCTTGTCCAAATCTTTTTAAGTGCATTCTCTGAAATTCCTCATGAAATCCACTTTTAGCGTAAGTCCCAGCTTCAATTTTGTGAAGGCAGCTTAAGCATACTCCTTTTTCCCCTTCACTTGTCTGAATTGTATAGTGGGCATCTCTCAAATTACAGAATTTACATATCAATTTAGATTTACTTTCTATCTGCTTGTGGGTTATCTCATTTATCACCATGTCTTTGTCTTCTATTCCTTTGTTTACATCGCCATAATTAGGATCAACGTTTAAGTACAGCTTTAACTTTTTCCTATCTTCCAGCATTTCTTCACAATCTCTTATGACATCTTTATAATCATTCAATAGATCTTTTAATGTTGTTCTGTACGATATAAAGGCGCTTTGAGCTGTTATCGTCACATCTTCATAAAGTCTTTCTAAGTCATACTCTATATCAACATCATTATCAGGAACTACTGCAAATACATTTCCTCCACCACAGTAGATAATGGCCTCCGGTATAAACTTCTCTTTGAAGTAATCAGGAATCCTTACTCTGTTTATGTTGTCTAAAAGATAACTGGAACCTCTCAAACACTTTATGTCATTGTTCTCAACGATGTACTTTTTTGTCTTGTATACACCGCCTTTTATTATTTTTATATCTGCATTTCTGATGGAATCTTCAAATTTTTCCCCAAGGGCAAGCATGTCTACCATTTTTAACGCGGTATTTATGCTTTCACTTTGAGATTTTTCTATCTCAAAAAAGTGATGATACATCTCGAGCCTTACATCATTTGAATTGTCCATGGCATATGCAAAGCAAACGGCCAATGTAGCAGCATCTTTTAAAGATGGCGCCTTAACATCTTTTTTGTCTTTGTATGGCCTAATGTACGGTATTTCGTCTACATCGTTTTTCAAGTACTCGTATATTTCATCACTGTTCATCATGGATATATTTTGAGCTATCATCTTAAATTTCTTTCCATAATCATCCATCTTCATACAGTAATTGGTGCCAGTAACAATGTCTACCCAACTTATATATCCACCGGGAAGTTTCTCATGTCTAACTTTCTCATCTGTGAAATCTATGTACACGCTATCACCTCACTCTATGATTTTTTCTACATCATTTATAAAGTTGTTAAGTTCTTTTACAAAAGTATCATATGGCATGCTGTTATTTCTCCATCCAGCATGGTTTATATCATTTCTAACACCTTGTATATTGTAAATTATTTTAGCTAACTTATCGCTATCTTCTCTCTCTAATATTTTATTTACAATATCCTCATAAATTTTTGCCTCGTCTTTCCACTTTTCTTTAGGAAGATTGTTCCATTTTATGTAAAAAGCTTGTCCTATAGCCTCTCTGATCTTTCTATTATATTTATCAACCCCAAGTCTGTTGCAAAAATAAGTTGTTATGCCTTCTTCCAGTATCGTAAGCCCTTGCTGTATCATGTTGTGGTCTCTGCACCATTTCACCACCTGTATCATGTTTTTGTCTTCATCATCAGTAAAATTATCAAAGTGATTCTTTATGTTCTCTATTAATGGTGTCATAGGTTTTATGTAGCTTTTCTCTGATATGTTAAAAGCAAAGTCTATCTTTTCCTTAAGCTCTATTCCATCGTTTGATATTGATTTACCTCTACAAACTGCCACATTGTTTGTGTAATTCTGTATCGATTTACCAACCTTCTCTAATATATCCTTGTCATCTCTCATGCCTTTTTTTAAAAGCTGGTCTTTCCCGCGCTCTATAAGCTTATTTATGTACCTTGAGTCGCCGTCCTCTATGAAGCGATCGATTCCAACCGTCCAATCGAGAAGGTTTATAAAAGGAGTGAGATTAAATATAGGCGCATTTCTATTTTCCAATTTTAGCCTTTTTTCAATTTCGTTTGATGGGACTCCGAGAGCTTCTACAGCTCCGTAGTACATTCCTTTTATTTCGCATTTCTTTACAAATTTTGCGTAATTCAATATTATAAGTGCTAAAACAGGCAGTGATCTAAACGAATGCGTTATGTCAAATATTATTTCATCTTTGTAGTCTATCTTTCCTAATACTTTGTCAAATATATCCCAAAGTTCTTCTTCTACTTCCCCAGACGGAATATCTACAGCTTCAATAGTATCTACTATGCCTTCGTATTTTTTAAGCACACCAGATAGCCCACTTTTATCAGGATGACTTGCATTTGATAGCCAATTAGCTGTGGTAGCTTCTTTTGTCTTAAAGATGTAAATGCCGTCTATTTTGATGCCTTTTTTTAAAAAGATATCTATAAGCGCTTCTTGAACATAGCAAATCGCGTCGATTTTTACGTCATCCAACAAATAATTGCATTCGGCATACTTGCCTGTACCTAAAAATGAAAAAAATTTTGTTGCCATCATTTCCACCTCTCATATTTTCTAAATCTTACATGTCTAAATATCCTTTGAACTTTTACAGTGCCATCATTAAATGCCCTTTCATCTGCATCTCTCGCAGTCGTAGAATATACAGGTATCAATCCGCTTTCAAAGCAGAAATCCACCAATAAAAATGTAGCTCCAAAATCGCCTTGTATAAGGACATAATCGCCTTTTTTAGAATTTTGCTTTATCCACTCAGCAATCCTATCTACATAAAGACGTATAGACTCTTCCTCCGGCGGTATAGATGTCCATACTTTTTTAAGGTCATCTGGAAGATATATAAATTCATCGACGCCAAAAGTGCTATAAGCATCTTCCATTTGGCCCTTTGTAAGTTGATGTGAAAATACTAAAAATATTTTTCTCATTTTGTCATGACCTCTTTTATGAATTATAAAAGGATATAGACTAAAAGAAATGATAATCCTGATAGGTAGGCTAAATATGACATTTATATAGATATTTCTACATAAATCAAAAATTTCCTGCTTAAAAAATAAAAAAAACGCCTTAACGTAAGTTAAAGCGCTTATTGTTATATTATCTTTTCAAGTGTCTTCCATGCCAACAAGGCACATTTTACTCTGGCTGGAAAGTCTGAAACACCCTGCAAGACTTGTGCATCTCCAAGGTCGTCTATATCCACATCTTTTTTGTGTATCATGTCTATAAATTTCTCCACCAATTTTAAAGCTTCTTTTTTATCTTTTCCTTTTATAAGGTCACACATCATTGATGTTGATGCTTGGCTTATGGCGCAACCATGACCCACAAATGATGCATCTTCGATAACATCGCCGTTCATCTTAAGCTCCAGCGTTATGTCATCACCGCAGAGAGGATTGTGGCCTCTTTCTTTTATGGTAGGATTATCCATCTCCCTCTTATTAGGAGAATTTTCATAGTGCTCCATTATTATCTCTGAGTAAAGCTGATTTAAGTCGCTCATCTAAACCACTTCCTGACATCTTTTAATCCATCTACAAAAGCATCCACTTCGCTTTTATCGTTGTAAACGTAGAAACTTGCCCTCACAGTGGCAGGGACACCTAAGTACCTCATGAGGGGCTGGCAACAGTGGTGACCGCTTCTTACCGCTATTCCATCCTGATCAAGTATCGTAGCCACATCGTGGGGATGTACATTTTCCACATTGAATGATATTATACCTGTCCTATCTTTTGCATCTTTAGGTCCGTATAGTTTTACGTAGTCTATCTTAGACAATTTCTCTAAAGCATATTCCGTAAGCTCTTGCTCATGTCTTAAAATATTGTCAAGGCCTATTTTCTCTACGTACTCTATAGCCTTCATAAGGCCGTAAGCACCTTCAACATTTGGCGTACCTGCTTCAAATTTAAGTGGTGATGGTGCAAATGTGGAATGATCCTCAAAAACCTCGTCTATCATCTCTCCACCGCTTAAAAACGGAGGAATGTCATCCAGAAGATCTTCCTTTATATACAGGACACCTATACCCATAGGACCCATCATCTTATGGCCTGAAAATGCATAGAAGTCACATCCAAGCTTTTCTACATCTATCTTCATATTTGGTATGCTTTGTGCACCATCTATCAATACTTTAGCACCATTTTCATGCGATAAATTCACAATTTCGTAGACAGGGTTTATGATGCCTAAAACATTTGACGAATGCTGTAAAGCCACAAGTTTAACTTTTTCGTCTCTCAAAATGCTTTTAAACTCGTCTAAATCAAGCCTGGAATTTTCATCAAGGTGAACGTATTTAAGCTTTGCACCTTTTTTCTCCGCTACCATCTGCCATGGAAGGATATTACTGTGATGCTCGGCTATCGTCAATACTATCACATCGCCTTCACCAATGTGTTTAAGTCCCCATGTATATGCCACAAGGTTTATAGACTCTGTGGCATTTCGCGTAAACACAATTGACTCAGATGATTTGGCATTTATAAACCTTCTTACAGCATCTCTTGCTTCTTCGTAAGCTTCCGTCGACAATGCGCTTAGATAATGAGGACTTCTGTACACATTGGCATTGTACTCTTTGTAATACTTAGCAACCGCATCAATCACATACATTGGCTTTTGAGTCGTAGCCGCATTGTCAAAATATATGAGCTTTTTCCCGTGTGGAGTCGTCTTTAACACAGGAAAATCTTCTTTTATCTTTAAAACATCCAGCATCAGCCAGAAATCCTCCTTCCGATGTAACTTCTAACTGCCTCCTTAAGATCGTCATCAGGCAGTGTGTCAATTACTGGATTAAAGCTTGCTTCCACCATCAAAAGCTTTGCTTCTTCCATGCTTAAACCTCTTGACATCATGTAGAAAAGCTTATTTTCATCGATTTGTCCAGCGCTGGCAGAATGGTTTGCCTGCACGTCATCTTCAGAACACCATAATGCCGGTATTGCGTCAGATCTTACTGTCTTATCAAGCAGCAAAACTACCTCGCTTTCATTGCCTTTTGCCTTTTTAGCTCCCCGCTTCATGTCTAAGTTTCCTCTGAAAACCGCCCTTGCTTTATCTTTTAATGCGCCTTTCACATCAACATTGCTTTCTGTCCTGACTCCTATGTGATTAACCCTGTATGACATATCATGGCTTTGATCGTAAGCTCCCAAGAATATGGAGCTGAAGTAAGCACTGCTGCCTGCGCCTTCCAATTCTGCCGTCACATCATAAGCATCTACTTTTCCACCTAAATCGATTTGCGTCCATTTTACAGTAGCATCATTCCCTGTTATTATTATATTATTGTCAAAATTTGAAGAATCATCACTGAACCTTTGAATCTTCACTATATTTACGCTTGCGCCATCTTTGGCAATGACGGCTGTAAGGCCATTGTGAAATCCTCTTTTATCTGAAGCTAAATCAAAGACAACCGTCAAGTTTGATAGCCTCTCTGCAATAATAAGGTTTAAATCAATTATAGTATCGTCATCGCCAACTGCACTGTAATTCACTGTGACAGGCAGTTTGACATTTGAATTTGGCAACGCTCTTATGCTATAGCCTGTATTGTAAAACGCCAAAACCATATTTTTAAACTTTTCGTCAACGCCAAAATTGTGATCCAATGCGGACTTTATCGCATTCAAATCGTCATCCATCAAAGCTTTTGTCAAAGGATTCACCACAAGTCCTTCTTGAGCATCATTGCCGATGACTGCACTTTTGTACTCTTTGTAGTATGGAATGTGGACATCATCCAGTTTAACTCTTTTCCACATAGGCATTGGCACTTTTGAGAATACCTCGTAGCCTTTTACTCTAAGCTCTTTCTCTTCACTTCCGCCTTCCTTTATGATATCTTGTATTGTATTGTAATCTAATGACTTAATCATAGAAACATCTCCTTTACCCTATAGTTCCTTCAAGCTCCAGCTTTATAAGGCGATTAAGCTCAACGGCGTACTCAAGCGGAAGTGATTTTGCTACAGGCTCTACGAATCCTCTTACGATCATGGACCTTGCCTCATCTTCACTTAATCCTCTTGTCATAAGATAGAATATCTGCTCATCGCTGATTCTTCCTACCTTTGCCTCATGCCCTATGTCCACATTGTCGTTTAAAACTTCTATTATAGGCATCGTATCTGATCTCGATATTTCATCTATCATAAGGCCTTCACACTGTACAGATGCCTTTGCACCTTCTGCATTAGGCCCTATCCTTAAAAGTCCTCTGTAATTTGTGATTCCACCGTCTTTTGATATGCTTTTTGCCAATACTTTGGACGATGTATACGGTGCTAAGTGTATCATCTTAGATCCTGTATCTAAATGCTGTCCCTTTGCTGCAAATGTCACACCTGTGTATTCAGATTTCGCACCTTTACCTCTTAATACAGACGCCGGATAAAGCATAGTCTTGTGGCTGCCAAAAGAGCCTGATATCCACTCTATGACACCATCTTTATCGACTAAAGCTCGCTTTGTATTTAAGTTGTAAGTATTTTTGCTCCAGTTTTCGATAGTAGAGTAGATAAGCCTTGCTCCTTCTTTTACAAAAAGCTCCACACAGCCTGCGTGTAAATTGGATACTGCATACTGTGGTGCTGAACACCCTTCTATGAATCTCACTTCGCTGCCTCTATCGGCTATAATAAGCGTGTGCTCAAACTGCCCTGTTCCTGGTGCATTCATCCTGAAATATGCCTGCAAAGGCACTTCTACTTTCACATTTTCAGGCACGTACACAAATGTGCCACCGCTCCATATGGCCCCGTGTAGCGCCGCAAATTTGTGGTCATTTGGCGTAACATTTTTCGTCATAAAATACTCTTTAATAACGTCAGGGTATTTTTTTAAAGCCGTGTCCATGTCTTCAAATATTACGCCTTGTTTTGCCAGATTGTCTTTTATGCTGTGGTAAACAACTTCTGAGTCGTACTGTGCACCTACGCCAGATAAAGCCTTTTTCTCTGCCTCAGGAATGCCCAACTTCTCAAACGTATTTCGTATGTCTTCAGGTACTTCGTCCCATGAGTTTTTTAATTTAGCGTCAGGGCTTAGATATGCTACAATGGAGTTTATGTCAAGCTGACTTAAATCAACGCCCCATGTAGGCATTGGCTTGCTTTCATATATTTCAAGAGATTTTAAGCGAAAGTCTCTCATCCACTTAGGCTCATTTTTTCTTTCGGATATCTCCTCAACGATCTTTTTAGAAAGCCCCTTTTCCGTCTTGTACGAATACCTGACTTCGTTTTTTATGTTGTACCTGGAAAAATCTATATCATTAACAATGGTCTTTTTCATCTGATTCACCCCTTTATGACAGAACTTCGTCCAGTATAGACTCGTATCCTGTCTTCTCCAGCTCCTTCGCCAGATTTTTGTCTCCTTCTTTGACAATTCTTCCATGTGCCAGTACGGATATTACGTCTGGCTCTAAGTAATCCAATATCCTATTGTAATGAGTTATAATTAGTATTGACATATCTTCTGTCTTCAATTTCCTTACTGTCTCAGCAACAATCCTTAAAGCGTCTATGTCAAGGCCTGAATCTATTTCATCCAACATGACAAGCTTTGGATTTAACATAGCCATCTGCAAGATCTCACTTTTCTTCTTTTCTCCGCCAGAAAAACCTACGTTTAAGTACCTTGTCCTGTACTCCTGCTTCATGTCCAGCATATCCATCTTTTCCTTCATGCTTTTTGCAAATTGCAGCATAGGCATGTTTTTATTTGTAACTGCATTTAAAGAAGTCCTTATGAAATTATCTACCGTAATCCCTGGTATTTCCTCAGGGGATTGGAACGATAAAAATATGCCTTTCTTCGCCCTTTCGTTTACTTTGAGGTTTACGATATTTTCCCCTTCAAAAAGTATCTCACCATCTGTAACTGTGTAATGTGGATTTCCCATTATTACATTGCAGAGGGTACTTTTTCCGCTGCCGTTAGGGCCCATAATAGCGTGTATTTCTCCTCTTTTTATAGTCAAATTAAGTCCTTTTAATATCTCTTTGCCGTCCACTTCTGCTTTGACATTTTTTATTTCTAACAAATTGTCCTTCATATTTACACTCCCTTTTTAATTCCTACTATTTTAATGGGATTACTTCCATGTTTTAATTATACCCTAATATTAAAAAAAATCAATAAATATATGAAAAATATAATCATTGTTTATTTTTCCCTTGTGTAACATAATCTATAGCGAAGAAAAATAATATGGATTTAAAAAATTTACTTCTTTTACTTTTATCAATATAAAATCTTTGATAAAATAAAATTAAGTTTTTATTTTTCAAAATTATACAAAAACGGGGTATGATGATGAAAAAACCATTAATTAGAATTTTAATTGATCGACTATTATATTTGTTAATTGCATCATATGGAATTATCAAGGTATTTATCGTTAAAGGTGTTATAGACAAAATATTCTTATTTACAATATTCATTTCATTCTCTTATGAATTTTACAAAACTTTTAACCACCAAACCAAATTCAAATGATAAAAAATTAATGCTATTTTGTCCACTTTAATAATTTTCATAGGTTTTGCTATGGCCGGCTGGACGAGATACAAGCAAGCTTTGCATGATATAATTGCTGGTACTTTTGTAATAAAAAGTTGAACTTTTCAAATGGAGGAGGAGCAAATTGCTGAAACTTTTTATAAGGGCATTGATTTCTAGTTTAATTTTTACACTGTTAATGTTTCTGTTATTAAAAAAAGAAAAAAGTGACTATAAAAAGAAGAGTTTAAAGCAATTCGCCTTTATGTTCTTAGTTTATTTCATATCATATATGCTTATTAGCTTGCTCATCAAGTAAAAATTTTAAAATTTTTCCGAAGGAGTATCATTGTAAATGAATAGAAAGAACATTATAACAATAATTATTGCTGTGTTAATAATGGCCTTTGGATTAATTATAGGATCATTAAGCAGATATAACATCTTAGAAAAAATTTTTTCTGTTCTCTTAGTTGCAGCAATACTGGCTTTAATATACGATACATATTTTCTTTTCAAAGATAAAAGATATTTTGGAAAAGCAAAATGGATAGTAAAATCAAGTAATAATACATTACTGCTTACAATCAGCTTGTATTGTATCTTAATACCGGCTTTAAGCATTGATTCTAAAAGCTCTCTGCACACCATGCTTATCTCAATTATCTTTGTATCTGGACTAATCCCCTTTCTTCATTCCATATTAAAAGACGGAATAAATGAAAAAGGCATATTTCATTGGGGCACTTTATACACATGGGATAAAATTCAAAGCTACAGCTTTACAGACAATTTCTTAGTCATTGCTTTAAATTCCGCCACTAATAAAATCAAATTAATTGTCAAAAAAGAAGATAAAGAAAATATTAAACTCTTATTAAAAGAGCATATAAAGCGCTAACATCAATCAACAAATAAAATAACAAGCCACGAAAAAACCGAGATTTACTCTCGGTTATATTTCATCTACATCCACGTATTTAGCTATTATATCGTCAACAGGAATTATCAAATACTCGGTATCGCCGTGCTTTATCTTAGTACCAGAAAATTCTTTGTATATGACTCTATCGCCTATTGATATCTCATCTGTGGCACCGGCTGCAAGGCCTTCCACAATTCCTTCATGAAGCTTTTCTTGTGCGTTTCTTGGGATTATTATGCCGCCAACTTTTTTATCTCCTTCAGCTTCTTCAAGCCTTATAAGTGCGTTACCATTTACTGGTTGTATCTTTTCCATGTACATCATCCTTTCTATTATATTTATAAATAATTTTTATCCTTGGATACCTAATAGTGTGTTTAATCTGGCCTTATCAAATCCCACTACTATTGTACCATCTATGTCCGTCTGTGGCACACCTCTTTGTCCGCTTCTCCTTACAAGTTCTTCAGCAGCACCAGGATTTTTGGTCACATCTACTTCTCTAAATGGTATATTGTTTTGCCTCAAGTACGACTTTGTGGCGCTGCACCACGGGCACGAAGGCGATGTGTAGACAATAACCCTATGGTATTTTTTTGATCCATCGCTTGACTTTACAGGCGATGTAGTAAGCAACTTTTCGTAATAATCTTCTGTCTGTACGCCGTAGACTATCTGCTGTACTTTCCCGTCACCGTAAGCAATTAAAGCAGGTACAGCAGTAATGCCAAATTCTGTGTGCAATACTACTTCTGACGCATTTACTGCATAGACTTTTACATCTTTGTTTTTATCGCTGAATTTCTTTAAATTATCTAACGCCTCTAAACTTTTTTGAGATTTATTAGAGTAAAATAACAGCATGAAGAAATCTGCCGACTTTTTTATGTCCTCAAATTCACTCCTGTCCTTTATAAAGCTTAACATGCACAACACCTCTTACAATCGTATATAAGTCGCGGGTTTATACCCCCCAATGGTAACTGGTTTAATCTACAATATATTATATTCACACTGCATTAAAATGTCAACATATCAAATACCACGAGAACAGTATATGTTTATATAAGCTAATGTATACTATCTATAAGGAAAGGAGTTGTTTTTATGAAATATGAAAGAGCTGAAGAAATATACAATTCTCCATCAAATTATGAAGTTGTCTATGATGGTCAGGCAGTATGGATAAATTCTCTAAATCCCAATAAAAAATACGCTAATATCAAATTTTTGCACGACAACGCCGTCATGGATGTTCCTGTCGGTTTTTTGGTGGAAGGCAAAAAATTAAGCTAAAAACAAGGGCAGCCTTTCTCAATTACAGAAAATAGCTGCCCCTCATCTTATGACATTAATCGTTTTTCTCCTTCCAAGGCTTTAATAGGTCCTATATCTTGTGTGACTTCCAATGTTCCTAAATACTCTCCATCTTTGTCTCTTACAGCAAAATACCTGATGTACACGTATTTGTTCCCCATTTTTATCCAGAAATCTTCATGACTCTTTTTCCCTGATTTAAAATCCCTCAAAAGTTCTTCTACTACATGGACACTGGCAGGCGGATGGCAATACTGAACCTTTCTGCCTATTACAGCCTTCGTCCTGGCAAAAATCCTGTCTTTCCCATTCGAAAAATACCTTACCACATCATCTTTGTCAACAAACGTCACATCAAAAGGCAAATTATCAAATATGGCACCTATCTCTTCCACCTTCAAAACACCTGTGTCAAATTTAATATATCCATGCTGTGCATCATTTGCAAGTTTTCCTTCTTCTTTAGCCTTTAAACTTTCCCTTTTTGGTTTCCACTTTGACTCAGGTGATATTAAGCAATATCCGATTTCGTCACTTTCATCCATGATATTTACCCATTCATCCTCAGTAAGCGTATCCAAAGCCATCGGGAGAAGTATGTTCTCCTCTTTGAATATCATCTCTATTATCTTATTGATAAGCTTATTTAGCTTATCTTCAATTGCACCTTTTTTAGACTCATTGTATTCTTTTAAATCCCCGATGGTGGATTTTAAAAGCTCTCTAATTTCATCGTCCACACCCCACATGACACTTGGAGGACCTGTTATTCCGTACTTCTCCAGATATGGAAACAAAAGATTTTCTTTCCTTGAATAATGTTTATCAATATCCATGAGAAGATTTATATTTCCCAAAAGCTTTGATATGCTCTCTTGTGTGCCATTGCGTTTAAAATCCTCTAATGTTGGCCTTAAATTTTCATTTATATGTTTTTCAATTGCTCTATTTTCTTCCTTAAATGTATGAACCGGATGTCCGGGTATAGTCTCAGGTTTCTTTAGCTGCTCCAATGACTCTCTGAAAACAGCCGCATGAACATCGCAAAGCCTTTGAATTTCCTTTACAGAAAGCCCCTCGTTCATAAGCTCCTGTTCTATCTGAGACAATTCTGTATGCGTAATGCCGTCTATTACGTCTTTGAATTTTTGCTTCACCTCATCCACCGATTTGCCTTTGTGAAGCTCTCTTATCACTTCTTTTAAAAGCTCTTGCCTGTGCTCTCTATTGTTTATAAGCTCACTCATAGTAAATCCTCCTTTCTTAAATTATTATCTAATTGTTGCATTCATATTTATTATGCCGTCTATCTTCTTATTTAAAACAGATGTCTCAACTTAATTTTACCTCAAAATACAGTTATTACTGTGATATAAATCACTACTTTAAAAATAATTTATCCTTGCTTACATGCTTTGCCAATCTATCGTACACAAATTCTTTCATGTACTTTTCATTTTTATATGTAAATACTCCATCCTTTACCTCCGTATCGTAGCAAAATACAAATGATGTTTCTTTAAGCTTTTCCACTTTTTTAGCCTGCTCCTTTACCATCCTAAATGCACCTATATTAAAGTCGTATATATCTTGAAGTGGCAATTCTTCGTACAATTTATCTATAAAGTCCGAATATATCTTTTCAAAACCATCAACATACATGATAGGTTCTAACGATATTCTCACTTTTACTCCTTTTTCAATAGCCTTTCTTATGGCCATTATCCTTTTGTCAAGGGATGGAGTAGAAGTCTCATAAATCGAAATCACTTCCTGAGGTAAAAGGGACCACGAAAATATTACATTATTAGGAATCGCTGTAGATTCAAAAAACGCCGCATTAGCACATTTTGTCCTTATCTCCATCAACAAGTTTTCATTAGTCGTTGCGTATGAAATCCACATAGACGCAAAGCTTGTCAACGGCTCAAACGCCAATAAATCTGTCTCATATGATATGCTTAAATATATCCTTTTGTCACAAGAAAGTTTGTCAACCTCATCAAAAAAGTCTTCTAAATTGACAAAAAAAACGATATTAGCCGATGGATACATGCCTTGAAGATAACAGTAATCGCAAGAGTAAATGCAGTTTAAGACATTCGAAGTATGGTAAAACTCATCAATCCCAAAGTTTTCGCACATCTCAGAACCTCTGTATATAAAATCGTACCTTTTCTTTGCCAGTATTATATTTGGATATTTCTTTTGCATGACATAATTCTGCCTTTGCCTTAAAAATAAGTCGCTATACCTTTGGATTTCAATAACAGTACTTCTTTTCAATGCATTTAATATTTTCTCTGTAGTAGAGTGGTTTAAAACATCTTTTTCAACGTAAACATGAGAAAACTTCATATGCCATTCATCCTCTCAAAGTGTATAAAGATAAACAAAAAAGCGCCCATAGCGCCATTTAAACATCATTAAGCTTGTGTATATCTAAAAGCAGCTTCACATCTGCTTCTCTTTCAAGTATGTGGTCATTCAAAACGTCAAATTTTTTATCTATCCTCTTAAAATTCAATTCAAACTTGCCAAGTTGGCTTGTGTGCTTTGTGACTTCTTCAAATGTATGCTTTAAGATGTACTCAACATCACTTTGCTGCCTTTCAAGGTTGTATAGTCTATTTTCAACACCATCAAGCCTCTTGTCCATGCCATCAAGTCTATTTTCAACACCATCAAGCCTCTTATCCATGCCATCAAGCCTATTCTCAACACCATCAAGCCTCTTGTCAATCTCGTCAAGTCTATATTCAACACCGTCAAACCTCTTATCCATGCCATCAAGCCTATTTTCAACACTATCAAGCCTGCTTTCAACACCGTCAAGCCTTTTTTCTACATTGTCAAGTCTTTTTTCTACATTGTCCAACCTTTTATCCATATTGTCCAGTCTTTTGTCTACGTCGTCCAATCTCTTTTCAACGCTGACAAGTCTTCCGTCCATGTTTTCCAGTTTTAGATCAATCGAGTCAAATCTTTGAAGCACCAAAGTCATGAACTCTTCATTTGTCAAGGTTTTTTCCCTCCCCTTGTACCTTTGTGTCCATTATAACACACCCAAAAATCACAAGCAATGAAATAATTTAAGTAAAATTTTTTAGTTAATCGTTTATAAAAATTTTTCTATATTGACAAACTAATAGTGATAATATATCATATAAGTGTAAGGTGATTGTTAAATGAATAACAAAAATTATTTACATCATACGGTCCAAGATTCAATCCATTCAGGCAAATTTCCTATTAAAATGCTTGAATAACAAGTACAATCACCCTAAATATAAAGATTTATTGTTAATAAATTAACACGGAGGTGTTTATCATGGCAACGACTAAAACGGAATTAGACGTTCAGAAGCAGATAGATTTACTTGTATCAAGAGCACAAGAGGCTCAAAAAAAATTCATGTCTTACACACAAGAGCAAATCGACACAATCGTAAAGGCAATGGCTTTAGCAGGTGTTGACAAACACGTAGAGCTGGCAAAGATGGCATACGAAGAAACAAAAATGGGTGTGTACGAAGATAAGATTACAAAAAATCTCTTTGCCACAGAGTATGTGTATCACGACATAAAAAATGAAAAGACTGTAGGAATCATAAACGAAAACATAGAAGAAAACTACATGGAAGTAGCAGAACCGATAGGCGTAATTGCCGGTGTCACACCTGTCACAAACCCGACATCTACTACGATGTTTAAATGCTTAATATCCATAAAGACGCGAAACCCCATAATATTCAGCTTCCATCCAAAGGCAATAAAGTGCAGCATCGCAGCAGCAAAAGTCATGTACGAAGCTGCATTAAAGGCAGGTGCACCCGAAGGATGCATAGGCTGGATAGAGACGCCATCGATAGAAGCAACACAGCTTCTCATGACACATCCAGGCGTATCTCTAATCCTTGCAACAGGCGGTGCAGGAATGGTAAAAGCAGCATACAGCTCAGGAAAACCAGCATTAGGCGTAGGTCCTGGCAACGTGCCATGCTACATTGAGAAATCAGCAAACATAAAAAGAGCTGTATCAGACCTCATATTAAGCAAGACATTTGACAATGGAGTAATATGCGCATCGGAGCAAGCTGTGATAATAGATGAGGAAATAGCAGATGAAGTCAAAAAGCTTATGAAAGAGTACGGCTGCTACTTCCTAAATAAAGATGAAATCAAGAAGCTTGAAAAATTCGCAATCGACGAGCAAAGCTGTGCTATGAGCCCTGCAGTGGTAGGTCAGCCAGCCACGAAGATTGCCGAGATGGCAGGCTTCAAAGTTCCTGAAGGCACAAAGATATTAGTGGCAGAGTACGAAGGAGTAGGTCCAAAATATCCTCTATCAAGGGAGAAACTAAGTCCAATTCTCGCTTGCTACACTGTCAAAGATTACAATGAAGGAATCAAAAAGTGCGAGGAAATGACTGAATTTGGAGGTTTAGGCCACTCCGCTGTAATACACTCTGAAAACCAAGACGTGATAAATGAATTTGCAAGGCGAGTCCGCACAGGAAGACTTATCGTAAATTCACCATCATCACAGGGAGCAATAGGAGATATATACAATACAAACACGCCATCACTTACATTAGGCTGCGGTTCTATGGGAAGAAACTCAACAACAGACAATGTAAGTGTCAACAACCTTTTGAATATTAAGCGTGTCGTGATAAGGAAGGATAGAATGAAATGGTTCAAGATTCCACCAAAGATTTACTTTGAAAGCGGGTCACTGCAGTATCTGTGCAAGGTCAAAAGGAAAAAAGCCTTTATCGTCACAGATCCATTCATGGTTAAACTTGGCTTCGTAGACAAAGTGACTTATCAATTAGACAAGGCAAACATCGACTACGAAATATTCTCAGAAGTTGAGCCAGATCCATCTGTTGACACAGTCATGAACGGCGTAAAAATAATGAATTCGTACAATCCTGACTTAATAATCGCTGTAGGCGGTGGCTCTGCAATAGACGCAGCAAAGGGAATGTGGCTTTTCTACGAATATCCTGACACGGAGTTTGAAACATTGAGGCTTAAATTCGCAGACATCAGAAAAAGAGCATTTAAGTTCCCAGAGCTTGGCAAAAAAGCGCTGTTCATTGCAATACCGACAACAAGCGGCACAGGCTCAGAAGTAACAGCATTTGCCGTAATAACTGACAAAAAGAGAAACATCAAATATCCACTGGCAGACTACGAGCTTACACCAGATATAGCCATAATAGATCCTGACCTTACAAAGACAGTGCCACCATCTGTAACAGCAGATACAGGTATGGATGTGTTGACACACGCCATAGAGGCATACGTGTCAGTGATGGCATCAGACTACACAGATGCGCTGGCAGAAAAGGCCATAAAGATCGTATTTGAATACCTACCAAGAGCTTATAAAAACGGCAATGATGAAGAAGCCCGTGAAAAGATGCACAATGCTTCATGCATGGCTGGCATGGCATTTACAAATGCATTCTTAGGAATAAACCACAGCATGGCACACATATTGGGTGGAAAGTTCCACATACCACACGGAAGAGCAAATGCAATACTTCTGCCGTATGTAATAAGGTACAATGCAGAAAAGCCTACAAAGTTTGTGGCATTCCCACAATACGAATATCCAAAGGCAGCAGAAAGATATGCAGAAATCGCCAAATTCTTAGGACTGCCTGCATCAACCGTTGAAGAAGGCGTAGAAAGCTTAATCGAAGCTATAAAGAATCTCATGAAAGAGCTTAACATTCCGCTGACCCTAAAAGACGCCGGCATAAACAAAGAACAATTCGAAAAAGAAATCGAAGAAATGTCAGACATCGCCTTCAACGATCAGTGCACAGGGACAAATCCAAGAATGCCTCTCACAAAAGAAATTGCAGAAATCTACAGGAAGGCATACGGTGCATAAGTAATAAAAAAAGAACGGCTTACAAGTTAATTAAAACTTATAAGCCGTTTTTTATCACTTTTTTGACACATACATCAAAATCTTATACAACAAATATATTATAAAAGCTAAAGCGCCGACATTTATTATTAGAATTATATTTGAGATTAAATACATAAATAGGACTCCCCCTTACTTACAAATGGTTGTATATTTATATAATATCACAAGTCGAAAGAAATAAAAGGCATCATATTTAAAAAAAAGACGGCCCTATCTACGAGCCGTCTTTTCTATATATTTAATTCCCCATAAACATCTTTATGTCGTCTTCCACGTTTGTTATGCCGCCGATGCCGAAGTTTTCAACTAAAACTTTTGCGACATTAGGCGATAAGAATGCTGGAAGTGTCGGTCCTAAGTGAATATTCTTTACCCCCAAGTACAGAAGCGCAAGTAATACTATTACAGCTTTTTGCTCATACCATGCAATGTTGAATGATATTGGAAGCTCATTTATATCTTCAAGTCCAAATACTTCTTTAAGCTTAAGCGCAATCACTGCCAATGAATACGAGTCATTGCACTGTCCTGCATCAAGCACTCTCGGTATGCCGTTTATATCGCCAAGATTTAATTTATTGTATCTGTACTTTGCACATCCTGCTGTCAATATAACTGTATCTTTTGGAAGTTCTTTTGCAAATTCTGTATAGTATTCTCTTGACTTCATCCTGCCGTCGCAGCCTGCCATTACAAAGAACCTCTTTATAGCTCCAGTCTTTACTGCATCAACTACTTGATTAGCCAAAGCCAATACTTGGTTGTGAGCAAATCCTCCTACTATCTCTCCACTCTCAATCTCTACTGGCGGTTTGCATCTCTTTGCGTGCTCTATTATCTCTGTAAAATCTTTCTTGCCGTCTGGGCCAGCATCAATGTGCTTCACACCTTCAAATCCAACGACGCCTGTCGTGTAAAGTCTATCTTTGTATGAATCCTTTGGCGGCGTCAAGCAGTTTGTTGTCATTAGTATAGGGCCATTAAAGCTTTCAAATTCCTTATCCTGTTGCCACCATGCATTGCCGTAGTTGCCTGCAAAGTGTGAATACTTCTTAAATGCTGGATAGTAGTGGGCAGGAAGCATTTCACCGTGTGTATATACATCAACGCCTGTTCCCTCTGTCTGCTCCAACAGTTCTTCCAAGTCTTTTAAGTCGTGTCCGCTTATCAATATGCCAGGATTGTTTCTGACGCCGATATTTACCTTTGTGATCTCAGGATTGCCGTATGTGGACGTATTTGCTTTGTCTAAAAGCGCCATAACATCGACGCCGTATTTACCAGCCTCTAATGCAAGTGATACATAATCATTTGCACCTAAGCTGTCATCCAATGTTGCAACTAACGCTTTCTCAATAAACTCTGATATATTAGGATCTTTAAAGCCAAGGTTTGCAGCATGGAATGCGTAAGCAGCCATACCCTTTATACCGTAAGTTATAAGCTCCCTTAATGATCTTATGTCTTCATTTTCAGTAGCAAGTACACCTACTGATAAAGCCTTCTCATCAAATTCGCTTTCATCTTTCGTCCATGTAGCCGCATCATGCAATCCGCTTAACTGTACTCCATTTGCGCTTAATTGGCTTTTTATGGACTCTCTTAAATTCAAGCCTTCTTTAATCTTTCCTACAAAATAATTCTTGTCAAAATTGACATTTGTTATCGTTGAAAACAATCCGTCGATGATGAATGAATCCGTGCTTTCACTGTTTAAACCATGTTTTCTGGCCTCTTGGTTTACTATTGCTATTCCCTTTAATGTGTATATGAGCAAATCCTGAAGTCTTGCTGTGTCGTCAGTTTTGCCACACACACCTCTTAATGTGCAGCCAACGCCTTTTGAAGCTTCTTGACATTGGTAACAAAACATTCCCATATCATTTCCTCCTTCATTTATTTCAATTCGCCAATGTGCGAATTGTATACAGTATTTCGTACGTTTATTATTATACATTTGCAAATCGGTTTTTTCTGTGACAAATATCACAAAAGCAAAAATATGAGGGTAAAAACCCTCATATTTTTATTTAGACAGTATCTCATCTATTTCTTTCAATTCTTCATGGCTGAATTCCAGGTTGTCAAGCGCCTTTACATTCTCCTCTATCTGGCTTACCCGGCTGGCGCCAATTATAACAGATGTAACTTTTCTTAAGTCCCACGCCAAAGCCATCTGTGCAATGCTTTGGCCTCTTCTATCTGCGATTTTTTTCAGTTCTCTTACCTTATTTATATTCTCCTCTGTGAGATTGCCTCTCAGTGAAGTGTTCTTTCTGGCAGCTCTCGAATCGTCCGGAACTCCATTTAAGTATTTATCAGTAAGTAGTCCCTGTGCCAATGGACTAAACGCTATGCTTCCGACGCCTTCTTCCTCAAGGACATCTGTAAGTCCATCTTCTATCCATCTGTTGAACATGGAATAGCTTGGCTGGTTTATTAAAAGCGGTGTCCCAAGCTGTCTTAAGATCTCAGCGGCTTTCTTGGTATCTTCAGCATTATAGTTTGAAATACCCACATACAAAGCCTTCCCTTGCCTTACAGCTTGTGCCAACGCTGACATGGTTTCTTCCAAAGGTGTATTTGGATCTCTCCTGTGGGAATAAAATATATCAACGTAATCTATGCCCATCCTCTTTAAACTTTGGTCCAAACTTGATAGCAAGTATTTCCTCGAGCCCCAATCGCCATAAGGGCCAGGCCACATTGTGTAACCAGCTTTTGTAGAAATCAACAATTCATCTCTGTAGCCTCTTAAGTCCGTCCTTAAAATCTTGCCGAAGTTCTCCTCGGCAGATCCTGGAGGCGGCCCGTAATTATTTGCCAAGTCAAAATGGGTTATGCCAAGGTCAAACGCCTTTTTGACCATCTCTCTCATGTTTTCAAATACATCATATCCGCCAAAGTTGTGCCATAGTCCAAGTGAAATCGCAGGAAGCATTATGCCACTTCTCCCGCACCTTCTATATATCATTTTTTCGTATCTATTTTCGTTTGGTATGTAGCTCATTTTTTCTCCCTCCTAAATCGGTTTCTATTTTAATTATATAATAATTATTATTAAAAACAAAATATTTAAAAGTTAATTTAATTTTTGTCAATTTAAAAATATGGTATATTAAATAAGTAAACTATTTGAAAGGGGAACATCAAATGAATTCTATAATGCTTTATATAGGCGCCATTATTGTTGGACTTGCTTTAGGACTGCAGTCGCCGATGAATTCAGCTCTTGGCAAGATAGCTTTACCAAAAAACTCTGCAGTCTTAAATAATTTAGTTGGACTTATAATATTAGTCCTCATCAGCATATCAGACGGCAGTATAAAACAATTTGCAAGTTTATTTAAAGCACCAACATATCTTCTATTTGGCGGCGTATTAGGATCTATAATCGTTTTAGGATCAATCATTCTGATTCCAAAGCTTGGTGCAGCTACTTTTGCATCTATTATAGTCTCAGCTCAAATGATTGCTGCTGTGCTTATCGATAATTTTGGATTATTTGGTGTGGAAAAAACTCCCATCAATTGGTTCAAAGTAATAGGTGTTGTTCTTCTCATAATAGGTGTAAGGTTAATAAAAGCATAAAAAAACCTTATAGATTTTTCTATAAGGTTTTTTCTCAGGTTATCTTCTATAGCCTCTGTTGTTATTGTACTGCTGCTTTCTTGCTTTTCTGCATTCAGGGCATCTCTGAGGCTCATTCTCAAAGCCTTTTTCTTTATAGAAAGCTTGCTCGCCTTCTGTAAAGACGAATTCCTTGCCGCAGTCTTTGCATACTAATGTCTTATCAGCCACAACACTTTCCTCCTTTTTAAGATTTATAAGATTTAAACAAACCAAATTCCATCCTAAAAAGGGGAAATGTTGTTAAATCTCTTTTTTAACTACGAATTAAAGTATACCACGTTTCATCACAATATGCAACACTTTTATTTATGAAAACTTTTATGAAAGCCAAATTTTTCTTATTCCTCGCTGGTTAAATAATCCATAAACGCCTTATCAGCGGCGCTTACTTCCATTCCATTAAAAACTATAGTTTTTTTATCCCCATCTTCAGATATTAATGTCAATTTTGAATCAAACGTTGCAGGTATGTTTTTGCTGGGCTTAAAATAGTACGGTTTATAGCCATCTTTAATAAGTTTCACTGCATAAGAAATCTTATCCATCGTAAAACCCTCCCGTACTACTTATGATGCCCAGATTTTAAAAAACTATATTTTTTCAGTGGCAGCAATCTGCTCAAATGCCTCACTGTTCTTCTCTAATTTCTTGAAAGCAACAGACAGCATAAGCTTTATTCTATTTAGCTGGTTTACTTCGCTGGCACCGGGGTCATAATCAACTGCCACAATGTTAGCTTCTTTGTAAAGCTCTCTTAATGCTTTAATGACACCTTTCCCCGTTATGTGATTTGGAAGGCATGCGAAAGGCTGTATGCAAACAATATTTGATATGCCTTCTTTTAATAACTCCACCATTTCTGCAGTAAGATACCAGCCTTCGCCAGTTATGTTACCAAGAGATACTATAGGTGACGCCAACTCCTTTAGCTCATTTAGGGTTTTCGGAGAGATAAATCTTTTGCTTTTCTCTAAAGCCTTTCTCATCTCTTTTCGATAGAACTCAAGTCCTGCAATGCCTATATTCTGCAAAACCTGCCTTATCTTGCTGCCTGACAAATACTTATACTTTTCATTTGCATGATCCAATATAAACATCAAAAAGTCTATCAGATTCGGCAGTATCACTTCTGCCCCTTCTTTTTCAAGCACATCCACGATGCTGTTATTTGCAGTAGGATGATACTTCACAAGTATCTCGCCGACAATGCCAACTTTAGGCTTAATTACATTATTGATCTCAAGATTTTCAAAATCCTGAACAATCTGATGGACATTTCTCTTAAATAATTTTAAATCTCCACTTTTTACGGACTCTATGCACTTTGCCACCCATTTTTCATAAAGCTTATTAGCAGAACCAGGTATCTTCTCATATGGTCTCACCCTAAGCAGCACATTTTGTAGGAGATCACCATATACGAGGCCGATAAATGCTTTATTCAGAAGTCCTGGCGTTATTTTAAATCCTGGATTCTTCTCCATGCCAACAAAATTCAGAGATATGACAGGTATATTTTCAAATCCTGCATCTTTCAAAGCCTTTCTTAAGAAACCTATGTAGTTGGTAGCTCTGCAACCACCGCCTGTCTGTGTGATTATGACAGACGTATTGTTTAAATCATACTTACCAGATTTCAATGCTTCAATAAGCTGCCCTACGACTATTATAGAAGGAAAACATGCATCGTTATTGACATATTTAAGCCCTTCTTCAACAGCCGGCTTATCTATAGATGGAAGAACCTCCAAGTTGTACCCTGATACATTGAAGGCTTCCTGTAAAAATTGGAAATGTATTGGCGACATCTGCGGTGCCAGTATAGTGTGCTTCTTCCTCATTTCGTCCGTAAACAGTATTCTCTTCATCGTATATGAAGTCTTGCTTCTTTTCTCATCTTTTCTTTCATTGATAGCGGCTATCAATGACCTTATGCGTATCTTTATAGAGCCTACATTTGTACCTTCATCTATCTTTATAAGCGTAAATATTTTTTCCCTGGAGCTTAAGATCTCCTGCACTTGGTCGGATGTGACAGCGTCAATACCGCAGCCAAATGAAGTAAGCTGCACAAGCTCTAAGTTGTCGCTGTCAGCCACAAAGCTTGCCGCCGCATAAAGCCTTGTGTGGTACATCCACTGGTCAACTACCCTAAGCTTTCTCTCAAGTTTGCCTAAATGCGCTACAGAATCCTCCGTCAATACTGCCACACCTAATGACGTAATTATTTCCGGTATACCGTGGTTTATCTCTGGATCTAAGTGGTAGGGCCTGCCTGCAAGAACTATTCCTCTTTTTCCCGTATCTCGCAGATATTTTAAGACTTCTTCGCCTTTTCTCATTATGTCTTCTTTTACCCTTTTATCTTCATCAAATGCTTCTTTTAAGGCATTTTCCACTTCACCTTTTGATACGCCAAAAACTCTCAATTCTTCATAAAGCCTTTTGGCAAGCTTTTCCTTATCATCCAATGCCAAAAATGGATTCATGAATAAAATGTCTTTTTCCTTAAGCACATCCATGTTATTTCTAATTACTTCAGCGTATGACGACACAATTGGGCAATTGTAATGATTGTCTGCATCTTCAAATACATTCTGCTCAACAGGTATGCATGGATAAAATATCGTCTTTATGCCTTTATTTATTAAGTTGACTATGTGTCCATGGACGATTTTCGCCGGATAGCATGCGGAATCTGACGGTATAGTATCCATGCCTGATTCATAAAGCCTTTTTGACGACCTGTCAGACAATATAACCCTGAATCCAAGCCTTGTAAAAAATGTAAACCACAGTGGATAGTTTTCGTACATGTTCAAAACTCTCGGTATGCCAATGGTACCTCTATACGCCTCGTCTTCACTTAATGGCTTGTATCCAAATATTTTTTTGTACTTGTAGTCGTAAAGATTTGGTATGTCATTGTTAGTTATCTCTTTTCCTGCTCCTCTTTCACAGCGGTTTCCAGATACAAATACTCTGCCGTCATTGAATTTATTTATAGTTAAAAGGCATCTGTTTGTGCATTTATTGCACCTGCCGCTTGACACTTCCGCGGTAAAGCTTTCGAGCTTGTCTTTCGTAAATATTGTACTTATACCGCCACTGTACCTTTCCTTTGCGATAAGTGCTGCACCGTATGCACCCATTAGCCCTGCTATCTGAGGCCTTACGGCATTTCTACCTGTAATAAGCTCGAAGCTTCTCAGTATAGCATCATTGAGGAATGTGCCACCTTGAACGATTATCTTTTCTCCCAGCTCTTTCGGATCTCTTATCTTTATGACCTTGTATAAGGCATTTTTTATGACAGAATACGAAAGACCTGCAGAAATATCACCTAACGATGCCCCTTCCTTCTGTGCCTGCTTTACCCTTGAATTCATAAAGACAGTGCAACGAGAACCTAAATCGACTGGGTTTTGAGCTTTTAGAGCAGCTTCAGTAAACTCATCAATTGACATATTTAAAGACGATGCAAATGTCTCTAAAAATGAACCACAACCCGATGAACATGCTTCATTTAGCATTATACTGTCGATTATGCCATCTCTTATCCTTATGCACTTCATATCTTGTCCGCCTATGTCAAGTATGAAGTCGACACCAGGCAAAAAATGCTCTGATGCCTTGTAATGTGCAATTGTCTCAATCTCACCTATATCTACCATTAAAGCTGCTTTTATAAGATTCTCACCATATCCTGTAACAGTGGAATTGGCTATATATGCACCATCAGGCATCTTCTCGTATATATCCAAAAGAACCCTTATTACAGAATTTAGTGGATTTCCTTCATTACTGCCGTAATAAGAATAGACAATTGCACCATCCTCATCTATCAGTACAAGCTTTGTTGTAGTAGAACCTGCGTCTATTCCTAAAAATAGGCCACCTTTAGCATCCTTTATGTCTTTTTCCAAAATATCAATGCCTTTGTGCCTATCTTTAAATTCATTGTACTCATTTTCGTCTACAAACAGCGGTCTTAATCTCTCCACATCATTTTTCACTTTGTATGGAATCGTATGTACTCTATTGTATAAATCTCTTAATGCAATGATCTCATCATTTTTTGCAGATAATGCCGCACCTATGGCAACTGCCAATTGAGAATTTTCAGGAACGATGACCTCTTCATCTTTCAAGTTCAATGTTTCTATAAATCTCTTTCTTAATTCCGGAAGAAAATATAAAGGCCCACCTAAAAATGCCACATTGCCTTTTATAGGCCTGCCACAGGCAAGACCACTTATGGTCTGGTTTACAACCGCTTGAAAAATTGATGCCGCTATGTCTTCCCTTGCGGTTCCTTCATTTAAAAGAGGCTGAATGTCTGTCTTTGCAAAAACGCCACACCTTGCAGCTATTGGATATATTACCTTATGATTCTTAGCAAGCTCATTTAAGCCTTGTGCATCAGTCTTTAAAAGCGATGCCATCTGGTCTATAAATGCTCCTGTGCCGCCTGCGCAACTGCTATTCATCCGCTGTTCGATAGTACCGTCAAAGTATGTAATCTTGGCATCCTCGCCGCCTAATTCTATGACCACATCTACATCCGGGAAAAACTTTTCCACCGTCTTGGTACCTGCAATCACTTCCTGCACAAACGGCATATTAAGCCATTCAGCTACTGCCATACCGCCAGAACCTGTTACCGCGGTAGATACGACAAGGTCGCCAAACTTGGAATACGCATCATCTATCAAGTTTACAATAGTATCTTTTATATTAGATAAGTGCCGTTCATATCTACTATAGATGATCTCATCATTTTCATTTAAGATGACTATTTTGGCCGTAGTGGAACCTACGTCTATTCCTAAATAGTGCAAATTTCTATTCACTTCAATTTCTCCTTCAAATATATGTATTGTAATTATTATATAATAGATAGATTTACTTTTGAATACTTCCTAAAAATTATGTTAGCACTATTTAGTTTAAAAACAAAATTCCTATTTACACATTAATCCAGGCTGTATCTAAAGCCCAAAATAAATGATGGGCTAATTATTTAACAAATAATTTTTAATGAATTGATCTTTTCCTATGCTTGCCTCCCATCACATCAGAAACATCATTGATAGTGACAAAGGCATTTTCATCTTTATCATATATGATGGATTTGAGCTTCGCCACTTCTAGACGAGTGACGACAGAGTAAATGATAGTCTTCTGGTTCTTCGAAAATCCTCCTTTTCCCTCAATAAATGTGACGCCCCTGCCTAACCGTGCAGTTATGGCATCTGCAATCTCCTCACCATATTCTGAAATGATAATGACCGCCTTAGCTTCGTCCAGTCCTTCTATTGTTATATCTATCACCTTAAACGCAATAAAATAAGCGATCAGAGAATACATTGCTCTGTCCCATCCAAAAACTAATCCTGCACTGCTTAGAATGAATACGTTAAAAAACATCACCATTTCTCCCACTGAAAATGCCGTACGCTTATTTATTATGATTGCAACCATTTCAGTCCCATCAAGGGATCCGCCGTATCGAATAATCATTCCTACGCCAATCCCCAAGATTACTCCGCCGAAAACCGACGCAAGCAAAACATCATTTGTGATACCGGGTATAGGGTGTAAAATTGAAACCCATAACGACAGAGATAATAAGGAAAACAAAGATGACAAGACAAATGTCCGACCTATCTGATTGTACCCTATAAATAGAAATGGAAGATTATAAACGATTATGAATAAGCTAAGCGGCAATTTGGTCAAATAGCTTGAGATTATTGATATTCCCGTGATTCCACCATCAATAATGTTGTTGGGTATGAGAAATATTTCTAATCCTACTGCTGCTAAAATCGATCCTAAAAAGAGGAAAATGTATCTAATCATTTCTCGCACAATTGGATGATTTTTCGTCATATAATCCCTCCTTAAAATTAAAATTTATCACTGTTTAATTTATATGATAATCACTTAAGAACATTTACTTGGCATATCTTGTGTATTAACTTCATTGCATGAAATAAGCACATTTTAATAAATAACTTTTCTCACACAAAGTGCTTTACATAAAAAACCCATATTATTATACTATAAATGCTAATCTAATTGAAACCCAACATTATAGTGGGCGCCTCATGTGAACAGAAGACACTTTACTTTCCCCTATTTTTACCGCATACCAAAATTGTACATTAAGTTTACACATTAATCCAGGCTGTATCTAAAGCCCAACTCTACTGTCTTTCTTATATAATATCCATTTTCACCTGATTGAAAAACATTAAACCCAGACTTATTTAAAAGCCCTACCGTAAATATATTGGCTTTCATTTCTATCGTTGCAGTACCGCTTGCCTCGATTTCCTTTGAAGGAAAGACACCTGTTGTAGAAATCGCAGCCGCATGTGGATTTTTCAACTGCCAATCGCCATCATCAGCTTTCTCCCAATACGTCTTATCAATGCTTTTTATCTGTCTTAAGCTATCGGAATAAACCGTCAAAACTACGTAAAGTCTCACTACGGCAGAATAATCTTTGCGCTCTTTGTAAATTGTCACTTTTGATGCTTTATTGGTAAAACCCGATACATTTAAAGGCTCTTCTTTTACACCGTAAGCTTCAATGAATTTTCCGCTGTTTTTGTCACAAACTTCAATCCTTGAAAATCCACCGGAATCCAGCTTTGGCTCAGAGATATTGATACTGTCCTGTAACACATCTATATGGCCATATTTCAATTTGATTGTCTTTGCTGGCATATTATCAACGTTTGTACTTTCAGTATCTTTCTGTGTATTGACATTTGATAAATCAAAAGCTATGATGACAAACAAAACCACAGCAATAAATGACAAAACATATATCATTTTTCTCAATCATACCACCACCAAATATATATTGCCAATATAAAGACCCTCTACATAAAGTGGAAGACCTTTATATGTTTATCTTCAAATTGTTTTTACTTTAGTCTAACCGTAAAATCGCCTGATATGGGAGAGCCAATCTGTGGTCCATCATTTACAAAAGAAATATAGTAATTGTATGCGGGGTCCAAATTGTAAAATCTTGTTGCCCACCAGCCAGTATTAGAATTTGTTGAAAATTGATCCGAGCTCATTACAAACTTATTCGTACCGGCTTGATAAACATTAATGTGCCATAACACATTAGCAGGATAATCGGCTCTTACATCCCAGTCTACATATAGCTGCGTGGAACCATTTGTGAAAAAATAGTAGTTTGAAAAAATCTCCGTGTTAACTCCACTGAAAGAACCATCATAAGGAAGATTTGTTCCTTTAGTCGCCCGACTAAGGGACATTGGATTAGCTTCATTTAAAGAAGCTGCCTTTTGTAATGTCATTTTAATGGTTTCAGAAGCTGGTTTCGCAGTTTCTTCATTTGAAACAGTTATTTGGTTACTGATTATATCCACATTTGAAGGAGCTTGCCTCAAATATGTCATTTTTGTCGTCTCAGACAACGGTTTAAGATTTTCTACAATTGGGGCGGAAATTTGTTTACTACCTGTATCCACATTTCCTCCTCGTAAAGCAAATGAAGTTCCACTTAAGCTTAAACTTAAGATGAGTATCAAGATTAAACATATTGATATTCGTATTGATTTTCTGTTCATTTTAATTCCACCTCCTTTCGGTTTTAAACTACTATGCAAACATTATCAGTAAATCTTTGGCTTTATTATATGTTTATTTCATTAATATTTCAATTGACCAAAAGTACTAATTTTTTTAGTACGAAAGTACTAAAGTGGAATAAGCTGCATTTGAAATTATATCAAATCCATCTTCGCCGCTTTGTATATACAGTCCTTTACATTTTTCACGTTTAATATTTCAAAAATCTTATTCTTATGGTATTTTACATTGCTTATTGATCTATTAATCATTTTTGCAATCTCTTCATCTGTCTTTCCTTCCGCTGTTAGTTTCAAAATTTTTAGCTCTACTTCTTCCAATTTTCCTTTTATCATCTCTTTTTTAAGCGATGTGAAATTGTATTCTGTATATTTTCCCATCAAAAACACCACAAACGCACATTCATCAGATAGTCCGTATTCAGATGATATGTCTACTGATCCTATTAATTCACAACTATTGTCAAAGACAGGTACAGCTATGCAGTCTATCTCCCTAAAGCACTTAAGATAATGTTCATTCTTTTTTACAAATGCAGTTTCTCTTTCATTTAAAACAATCGATACTGCATTTATTCCTGCAAATTCTTCTTTCAACGGAATACCTATACTTAAGTAAGAAAATCTGCCTTTATTAGCCCCGATCAAGTCTATTACGACGCCGTTTTCGTCTGTCAATAGACATGTATAATTTTTAAATTGGCCATTAAGTTTAGATATTTCATAAACGCTTTTTCTAAAGGCTTTAATTAGCAACTTCTTCTCATCGGAAATGTAAAGATCTGATACAAACATAAATGGTTTTGCATCTTGATTAAGTCCTCTTTTTGTACACCTTCTCCATGCTTCATCAAAAAAATGTTTATGAGTATCATATTTTATGACTTCATACTTCATCTCGATCTCCCTTATTACAATAAAGTTAAAATATTAACAACGTTTAAAATGTACCAAATTTATTTTTGTATTTTTTCTATAATCATATTTCTACAAAAACTTTTGAATTCCTTTTAATGTAATCAAAACTTAACATTTCTTAATAAATTCTTAATGTTTTTAATAAATTTTTTAATTTTTCTTATCAATAATAAACAAGGGACAGATTAATATCTGCCCTTTAGAAATAAGATTAATTGCAAACCATACCTGGTTATTCAATTTTATTTGCAACATTATTAATATAGTTTGCCATAAAAGATACTTTCCTAATTCCTCTTTGAATTATAAAACCTAATATTAATCCAATAATATTCAATATTACATCATTAACATCGCATGTATGATTGGGATACTTTGTTAAATAATCAATTATAAATTGAGCAATTTCTATAAATACTGAAAAACACAAACCCAACAATAACGTATAATTAAATCTGTTCATATTTCTATATATTATCGGCACAAAAAAGCCAAACGGAATAAAAAGTATAATATTCCCAACCACATTTTTTATAACTATATTAATTGGTTGTGATCTCATAAGAATAATTATATCTTTCATAGGAACAATATTTACATTTGGAGCATAATTAGGCTTAGGTGGATAAAATGTAATCGGGAAAAACACTACACTTATTAATTCAATTGTATAAATAATAAACCCTGCTATAAATGTAACCATAACAATATTTTTTGTCAACTTAAATTGTTTTATAATAAGAGGAATGAAGAAAATAAACAAAATAACTTTTAACCCTATCGGAAAATTCATTCCCAAAATAATTCATCTCCCGAATATAACTTAAATAATCTTTCATGTATTACTTGTCAATCCTGATGCATAGTTCCATAACCGACTATTGTACATAGTATTTTTACATTTTTTAAAGCTCATCAATCCAATTCTTACGTCCGAGAACTTACCGGTAATTCCCTTAACTTTATAATATATCCACCTCATAAATATGTCAATTGACCAAAAGTAATAATTTTTTTAATACGAAAGTACTAAGATGGTACTTGTCGCATGAAAAAAGTTGTAATGACCTCCTTCTTATAATAAAATAGATGTGTAATAAAATCATATTTAGGAAAGGGTCATTATGAGCAATCTTTTATGGATACTTGAATCAACAAAAAGTGATAAATTTCCATACAGGCTTAGAATCAAAAAAGACGATACAGTGATTTTATCATTGTTTGTACAGAATAAATGGCCTGGTGCAGGAAGTCAGATATTTTGTCTTAAAGATACAAGCGAAGGTTCATCTGATGATTATGAAGTCGTAGAGAAAGTTCCCATCATTTCTATTGATCGGTATGGCAAGCGGCTGTCTGTAGTTTTAGACCGCGGTGTAAACAAAAGATGTGAATTTCTCTTTCTGAAAAAGAAATACAAGAATAAAGAAGGGGAATATGAACAAATATTTTGGAGAACACAGCAGGGCTTAAAGGAGCACAAGCCTCGTGTCAAGTTGACTGCAAAAGGAAACAATAATCTTCACATATTAATTGATACAAATGAAAAGTATCCTTGGAAATTTAACAATTGCATTGTTGAGAGAATACAATTGCCAGCAGGTGATTATGCATTATTCTATAATAATGAAATAAAAGCCGTCGTAGAAAGGAAAAGTTTTGAAAATTTTAGAGCCGACATCGCCAATTTGCCAATTTTGCATCAGAAGCTGGGTGAATTGGAAAAATATAAGCATTCGGCACTTGTCATTGAAGCTAACTACTCTGATTACTTAAATCCAGACAAATTAGGCGTCTATACGCCATCGTATATGTCAAAGGTGATAGCTGAGATTTTTGCATTTCATCCAAAATTTCAAATTATATTTGCTGGCAATAGAAAATTGGCCAATGAATGGACATTACGGTTTTTCCAAGCCATTGTATCACACGAAAGCGAATCTATACCTGATAGAGTCGCAGAAGAAATATCAGATTATCAAACGAAGAATGACTTTACAGGCGGAATTTACTACGCCATTAGAAAAGAAATTCTTGAAAACATCGATGGAGATTTTACAATAAACGATTTAAGAAATAGATTTGTTAATACAAAAGACTCTACAATTAGATATGAAAACTTATTATTAAGTAGCTAAAAAAGCGCAGACTTCCCCTACACCTTTAAAAATAGACTTAAAAGGAAATTAATGGTTAAATTTATGCTTGTTTAGAACTTCAGGTTTAACCCTTCCAAACTTACATTGTTCCATGCCTCATCATCAAAGCCGTTATTCCAAAAGCCCATTTTCACCTTAACAACTCTAAATCTTTAAATACCTGATTATCTTTTTTAAAAAACCGATAAAATCGATCACTTATGGTACGTCTCACCCTTCATTATCTTGAATGCTCTGTAGATTTGTTCTACCAATATAAGTCTCATAAGCTGATGTGGAAATGTCATCTTTGAAAATGACAGTTTCAAGTCTGACATAGATTTTATATCGTCGTGTAAACCTAATGACCCTCCTATCACAAACGTTATATTAGAATTGCCCGCTGTCATAACATCTTCTATATAGCGGGCAAATTCCACCGAATCCATTTGTCTACCTTCTATGCAAAGAGATATTATGAAGCTTCCTTTTCTAATCTTATCAACAATTTTAACACTTTCTCTTTGCATAACACTTATTTTTTCTTTATCACTTAAGCTTTCAGGAGCTCTTTCATCGTTTACTTCAATTATATTTATATTGCAGTATGGCTTCAATCTTTTGACGTATTCCCGTATTCCATCTTCTATAAATTTCTCTTTTATCTTTCCAACTGCAATTACGTCTATATTCAAAATTCTCCCTCCATTATACGACAAGGTACTTAGGAATGTCATCGCAAAAATCGCACTTATGAGGTGCCAACCAATCGGTAAATGATACATCGTCAAGCATGTATATATCTGGCGGTTGCTCATATACATCTACAAACTCTTCAATGGCATCCTCCAAATGTTTTTCACAAACAACGTACATAACAATATTCTCCTCATTTTCCTAACGTTATTGTAGTCATCCCGATATTCCCCGTCAATGTTCTGTATTTCACACTTACTTTGTCACCTATATTTCTCGAATATATTACAGTTTTAAGCTGCACCATTGTATCAACAGGTTTTCCATCGACCTCTAAAAGTATATATCCTTTTTTGATACCAGCCTTTTCTGCCGGACCTGAAGGATCTATGTCAGCAACGTATATCCCTTCCGCTATAACCACATCGGCATTTATATAGCTGGCTATCTCTTTATCGTACCCTACTATTCCTAAATAAGGTGCTTTAAATGTACCTGTTGCAATCACTTTTTTAATGATAGGCTTTACAATATTGATTGGTATGGCAAAGCCCAATCCTTCCGCTGTCGTAACCTTCGCCGTATTGATGCCTATTGCATTTCCTTGAGCATCCACTAAAGGGCCACCGCTATTGCCAGGATTTATCGACGCATCCGTCTGTATCAAATCTTCCATGATTTTTTGTTTGTTATTTTCCTCTATTGGCAAGCTTCTGTTTAAAGCGCTTATTATGCCAGATGTCACTGTCCTTTCAAAGCGAAGCCCTAAAGGATTGCCTATGGCTATCACCGTCTGACCAACTTGAACTTTATCTGAATCTCCCAAAGGTATGGTCGGAAGATTTTTGGCGTTTACCTTGACAACCGAAAGATCCAATGTAGAGTCAGACCACAAAACTTTACCAGGAAGCGTACTTCCATCGCTTAAATAGATGGTAAGTTTCTTTGACTCAGGACTTGCCACATGGTTATTCGTAATAATGTACCCGTTTTTGTCCACAATAAATCCAGATCCTACACCTTCTACCTGCTTTTCTAATATGTAATACTGCCTTTCATATTCAATAGACGATATTCCAACGACGGCCTGCGTGTCTTTTTTCGCCACAGCTTCTGCTATCGTAGAAGGCTCTGCTTTAGGTATTATAACTTCTTTTTTAAGTGGAGCAGTATTTGTGTATGGTAAAGGTATCACCTTCCCCCACAAGAATTTTGGAGCAATGTATGTAAAAACAAGTGAAGTAATCACAGCTATTATTACAACTGTCGTGAGATACGACGGTCTTTTTACATTTCTATCATCGCCGCTTTGCATCATATCACCTCACAATTATCATGTGTATTATGAGGTGATTTATTCTATATTTATGTACAAAAATAAGTCCTAATGAGGACTTATTTTACCCTTTTTATGTCTGCGCCTAATTTTTGCAGTTTTTTCTCCATCGACTCATATCCTCTGTCGATATGGTAGATATTCTTAACCTCTGTAGTGCCGCTGGCCGCAAGTCCAGCTATCACCATAGCTGCGCCAGCCCTTAAGTCAGTAGCTGTAAGCGGCGCACCAGTAAGCTTTTGAGTTCCTTCTATGACAGCTATGCGACCTTCCACCTTTGCATTGACTCCCATCTTCTTAAGTTCATCTAAGTATTTAAACCTGCCTTCATACACATTTTCGGTTATAACGCTGACCCCATCCGCAAGAGCCAATAATACTGCCATCAGTTGTTGCATATCTGTAGGAAAACCTGGATATGGCTGTGTCTTAATGTCTACTCTTTTCAACCTGCCATCTGTGGTAACTCTCAGTTCTTCATCATACTCCTCGATTTTCACACCCATTTCAGACATCTTCGCGATTATGGACTCTAAGTGTTTCGGTATTATGCCTTTTACGATGACATCCCCATGTGTTGCCGCCGCAGCCACCATGTACGTCCCAGCTTCTATCTGATCAGGTATTACTGTATGCCTGCAGCCATGAAGCTTGTCTACTCCAATGATTTTTATGGTGTCTGTACCAGCGCCTTTTATATTGGCACCCATTGCATTTAGGAAGTTTGCTACATCCACGACATGAGGTTCCTTTGCACAATTTTCAAGTATTGTAGTGCCTTCAGCTTTACAGGCAGCCAACATCAAGTTTATAGTAGCACCTACGCTTACAACGTCAAAATATATATGATTCCCCACTAACTTATCTGCTTTTACCCTTATTATTCCATGTTCTATAGTCGTTTTTGCGCCTAACGCTTCAAATCCCTTTATGTGCTGGTCGATTGGTCTCACACCTATGTTGCATCCACCAGGCATGGCTATAGCAGCCTCTTTAAACCTGCTTAAAAGGGCACCTATAAGATAGTATGAAGCCCTCATCTGGCTTGCCAACTCATGCGGCGGACAAAATGAATTGATGCCTTCAGGATCTATCAAGATCTCATGCTCTTTCTTGGTGGTTTTTCCACCAAGATATTGAATCATTTTGCTAAGCAATTCTATGTCGTTTATCTCTGGCAAATTGTCAATACAACTGGGAGTATCTGCTAAAAGAGCAGCAGGAAGTATGGCAACAGCAGAATTTTTCGCCCCACTAATCTCAACTGTTCCTTTAAGAGGTATTCCTCCATTTATAACAAACTTATCCACTGTTTAATCTTCCCTTCACAGAATCTAAAAAACTTCACAATCATACATATATACTTTAATACAATTTCAACAATTTTACAAGCATTTTTACAAAAACATCTTGCACAAAAAGAGAGGTAATTTTTACCTCTCTTCAAAATTACCTGTATACGCATTTATGTAGTACACAGTGTTTTCCGTCGTTATCCTCCACGTAGGTATTGCTTCGCCAGTATCGGCATTTCTCCAACTAAAAAAGTAGACTGGCCTTATGTCTTTTACTACGATACTTTTACTGCCTTCATTTACATCTAAAAGCTTTAAAAGTGCGCTTATTGGAGGTATGATCTCTTTTTTGTCATTTTCTTCTCTCAAAGGTATAAGCCACGTCGATTTAAAGGAAAATGTATTGCCTGATATGATGCCTTTCATATAACTTACATCCACGTTAATACCATTGTATTTTTCGGTATACTCAACAGTGTATTTGTCTCCATCTATGTACTGCCTTAAAGTTGAATACTCCTCTTTAAGTTTCTTGTCATTTACAAAGGATATTATATAGTGAAAAGCTTCATCGCTACTCATCTTGGCAAACTTTTCGTCTTTAACCTGAAAATATAAAAAGCCGTTTTTAACTTCTAATGAGCCATTGCTAAATGTGTAAAGTGAACCATCGCCATTTGATACGTACTTTAAGCCTTTTAAAAAATTTTCATCTATGTACGCTTTGCTGTAGCTTTTAAGCTTTACCAGAAGCATAGGCATAGGCTTGTAATCATCAGGTATTTTAGCATTCACGACAATATTGTTTTCTCTTAAAATCTCTTTCATCTTGCTCATATCAGAAAAAGATGGAACAGAATTATTAGTTTCCGCTATGCTTAAGTTTCCCATGTAAAGTATCAAATTTAGTACAGCAAATATAATAATCAAGATCGTTTTCGCTTTTGACCAGTCCATATTAAAACACCATCATCACATTATTTTCCCATCCAAAGCGCTGAAAAAATACTCATTTGTCTGAGTTTTTACATACCAAGCAGGTATAAGTTCATTGCCATCAAAAACATACACCATATCTACAAACTGTACGTCATCTACTTTATGGTCCTTCAAAAGTTTGCCTATATCGTAAAATCCGCCATTGTACTGGCCTGCGTAGTAAATATCCATATAGCTTACAATCGCAGATTTAATTGTCCCATTTGATACAAATACATATATTGGATCTTTGATATCACCGTTTTTCATGGCATACACGGGGTAATCATAATCGTAATTGAAGGCAAAACTATAATCTCCACCACTGCCACTGACACCTGTCAAGTAAACATTTTTCTCATCTATTCCTAAAGCTTTTATGAATTCCACCGCTTTATCTAAAGACTCTACTTTACCGAAAGTTAGTTTCGACGATGCGGTGGTAGTGTCAAAATATTCTATTAATCCATTTTTGTAAAGCCTCAATCCTCTCACACCATCGGTGTATATGTATGAACCACTGTTCTCTTTTATCTCCCGCACTACAGATATATTGACAAACACATTTTTGGTAATAGTCCTATATACTGTGTCATTTTCAAAGCCTCTATTTACATATCTTTTTAACTGAAAACTTTTTACCGCAAATGTGTTTTCACCGTATACATCGCCTGAGGTAGTGATAGAATAATTTATAGAACTTTGAAATTGCTTGCTTATAAGGCTTAAAAAATAGCTGGGATTTTTAAGATCTATGGCATAGTAACTGCTGTAATCCGTAAAGATAATTTGAGGCTTTACACCTAATTTTATGACTATCTCTTTTATCAAAGTGTCTTGCCCTATTTTCAAGATAGGTGAATCACTTAATTTTAAGGCATTTTTAAACAAATCCTCTGTTATGCCTTTTCCAAAATAAATATGTACAAAATCACCTTTGTGGTTTAAATCATTCTTTGAAAGTTGTGAAAGTGTTGTATCTTCAATCTCTTTTAAAATTTTTACCGTATTCATCCACACTGAATTTATATCGTTTGACGACGTTACATCCATAAATGTGCCGCTTGACTCTACAATGATAGAAGAAGGCCTCAATATATCAGAAATATCTACGCTTACTGGTATAGACTTGGTCATAAAAAAGCTTTTCTGAGGAAAAGATGTCCAAAGCGTGTAGCTAAAATAAAGGCTTGTAGAAACAAGCAATATGAGTACAGCAGTCTTAATATGCTCTTTCATAATCACACCGCTTTATTTAAAAAGCTTATTCCACAAGCCTTCCAACGTATCAACCGTAATCTGAATAATGCCATTGTTGCTTTGCAATACAATATGACCCTTTACCACCTGCACCTGTCCGTCCTTGACAGCCTTTAAAGTTACATAGTTGTCCCCTAAAGCCAATGTTATAAGCTTGGCAAAGAGGCCAGTATCACCTATAATCCACTTGTCATTCAAATTGTCGTTTAATATAAGCTCCACGTAAGTATCCGGCTGCCCATTGCCTGATATGACAAAGTATTTGTTGCTTGTGGTGACATCGCTTATATCTGATTTTACAGTTATCAGATCATCAGCAAACCCGTAAGTCATAAAAAATGTCATAAACATCATGGTGGCAATAACAAGGGCTAAAACCTTTTTCAAAAGTACCACTCCTCATCATGAACTGACATAGATATATAAAATTTTACACATGATACCTAATATAACCATTATTCTATAAATTGATTATAGAGCATCATTATTACAATAATGTTACACAAATATTAAAATATAGTTACGGTTTGACTAATATTTAAGCTTTACGGTTACGGTAGTGCCTACTCCAAGTTCGCTTTCTATGTTTATCTCCCCTCCATGGGCGGTGACGATCTCCTTTGCAATGGCAAGGCCAAGCCCAGTACCTCCAAGCTCTCTTGACCTTCCCTTGTCAACTCTGTAAAACCTCTCAAATATCCTCGGAAGATCCTTTTTGGGTATGCCAATCCCATTGTCAGTCACCACTATATATGCGGAATCGTCAAAGTACTTTGTAAAAACTCTCACATATCCCCCTGGATTCGTATATTTTATGGAATTTGACACTATGTTTAAAATCACTTGCTCCATCTTGTCTTTATCTATGCTTACGCTTCTTATTTCTTCACCTGCGCAGAATAATAGTTTCTGATTCTTCTTCTGAGCCTCTATCTTTATTTTGTACAAAACCTCTTCCACAAATTCATTGAGATTTGTCTCAGATAAATTTAACTTTCCATTTGAATCCATCCTTGATAAGAGAAGAAGGTCTTTCACCAGCCTCGTCATCCTGTCAACTTCTTTATCTATTATGTACAAAAACCTGTTCCTCATTTCATCGTCAACGCCGTCATTGAGAAGGGTCTCTGTGTAGCTTTTTATGGTTGTAAGGGGAGTCCTCAATTCGTGTGAGACATTTGCCACAAACTCTTTCCTCATGTTATCAAGGTTTTGCTGCTCCGTTATGTCGTGCAGCACAAATACATTGCCATCTATGTTTTTGTCTACTTTTATAGGACTTACAAACGACTTTAAAATCTTTCCATTGCAGTATATAAGACTTTCAGTATTTTTTAACTGTCCCTGGGCTATCTTCTCTAAAGGCTCATCCATAGCTAACTTTTCGCCAATCATCTTTTCTGCAGCATCATTGAAAAGTATGATCCTATTTAAGTCATTTGTAGCAATTACTCCATCTGACATGTAGCTTATTATGGCTTCTACTTTGCTTTTCTCATTTTCCATCTCATTTAGAGTAGTCTTAAGCCTTTTTGACATGAAGTTAAACATGCTGCCAAGTTTGCCTATCTCATCATCAGATCTTATGTTTATGTGAACGTCGAAATTTCCTTCCGCCATCTCTTTAGCGTACTTCGTCACTTCTTTTATGGGATCTGTGATGGTCTTTGCCAATATATATCCTAAGATGACTGTTATTATCACCGCTATAAATGTTGCACTTAATAAGATGAAATTCACATCAGACAGCGTATCATATACGCTTTTTAAAGAACCGCTAACATACACGACTCCTGATATCTTTCCATCGCTGTCAACTACAGGCATGGCGATGCTTCTCAATTTACCGTTTGAATTGTTGTCATTTGTGGTCTCCATCCCTTGCTTGCCAGACAATGCTTTTATGACTGCAGGAGTTAGCATCTTGCCTTTTTCTCCTGTGGAGCTGGCTAATATGTTGCCGTCTTTGTCAAGTATGTACAAGTATTTTATGTAAGCATTAGGACCTAAATACATGTTTATTATGTTGTCTAAGCTTGTTTTGGAATTCATGTTGTCTTTCAATGTGAAGGCGATGCCTGTAGCTTGTGCTTCAATGTAGTTTTCGAAATTCGTCATGTGATAATTTTCTAAAGATTTGAAAAGGTATACCCATATTATCTCCATCGCCACAAGTATCAAAAGACCATATATGAGTATTATCTTCCACTGTATGCTTTTATAGTTCACTTTCTTCGCTAAAATAATAACCAACCCCTCTTTTGGTATGTATATACCTTGGGTTTGCCGGATCATCCTCAATTTTTTCCCTAAGTCGCCTTATTGTAACATCAACCGTCCTTACATCGCCAAAGTATTCATAACCCCAAACCTTTTCTAAAAGCATCTCTCGCGAAAATATAAGCCCTCGGTTGGCTACCAAAAATTTTAACAGGTCAAACTCTCTCGATGTAAGCTCGATGGGTTTCCCATTTTTCTCCACTCTGTACTTTGACAAATCGATGTTTAAGCTATTTACACTTAAAACATTTGACATAGTCTCACCATTGCTTATGCCGCTTCTTCTTAAATTAGCTTTTACCCTGGCAATAAGCTCTCTCATAGAAAAAGGTTTCGTCACATAGTCGTCGGCACCCAGCTCCAATCCTAATACTTTGTCTACTTCCTCTTCCTTTGCCGTAAGCATCAATATGGGTGTAGTCATAGTCTGCCTCAATATCCTTAAAACCGTAAAACCGTCCATTTTTGGAAGCATGACGTCGAGGAGGATAAGGTCAGGATTTTTTTCTTGAGCCATCTTAAGACCTTCCTCCCCATCATATGCCTCTATCGTATTGAATCCATTTTTTTCTAAATTGTACTTCAATATCTCCACGATCGGCTTTTCATCGTCTACTATCAGGATTCTGCTCAAATGCCATCACCCCTTAACATTGTTGACAAATGTATCAAGCTTTAAGCCAGTTTCTTTGTAAAAGCTTGACTCTATACTCATTCCGCTTCCCAAATCTCTAAGCATCTCTCTTATAGTCTCCATGCCAAATTTATCGCTTATGGCCTTTGTCACCTGAAAAGCCCTTTTATACGCCAGCATCTCATCAAGTGAATCAAAATTATTTTCCAATTGGTCAAAAGTATATGGTTTCCCATTATAGCTTAAGTCTTTGCCCCATTCGTATCCATCTTGTCTGTACTCCTCTAAAAGGGCTATGCCTTCTGTAAACCACGTCGGATAATTGCCTTTAGCGATGTCGTCTACAACAAGATGCGTAAACTCATGCACAACAGGACCTTCGTATTGAAAAACTTTCGTCACATCCTGTCCTGAAGGTATCCAAAGGGCTGGAGATTCTATGCTTATTACACCATTTAGATATATTCCCATGGCATTTTCTCCTTTTGCAAGGGAAAAATCCTTATTCATTTCATCAGGATTGCTATAAACTATGATAACCGATTTATCTTTAGGTGCATATCCTAAATCTTTTATGACGCCATAATAGTGCTTTTCAGCCGTATCTATGATAAGCGAAACGTATTTGCTATCTGAATCTTGATATCTAACAATAAAATGTTTGCTTTCCTTAGTCTTAAAATTTTTTACGCTTTCTTCAATCTTGTCTTTGCCAATCACCTTATAAACCGGATATGCCTTTGTCAATATGCTTTCATTAAACAATAAAGCCAACACAAAAACAATAAAAACAATCGCCACAATGATTTTATTCTTCTTCATAGTGTATCACCTCACAAAATACTAAAAATATGTATATACTTAAATATATGAGGTAATACAATTACATTATAACCCAATGTCAAGCACATTGCAAAGTAAATTTAAGGAACAAAAAAGAGCCGTATTTCGGCTCTCATTTTAAGTACATCATAGGGTTTACTGGCACACCATTTTTTCTGACTTCAAAGTGGACATGTGGTCCTGTAGTATTTCCTGTCATGCCAACTAAGGCGATTTTCTGTCCTTTATTAACTTTGTCTCCCTTTTTCACCAAAAGCTTGCTGGCATGGCCATAATACGTCACATATCCGTTTCCATGATCGACCTCAACAAGATTTCCATAGCCATTTTCCCATCCTGCAAATACGACTATGCCTCCATCCGCTGCATATATAGGATCATTCATAGATGCTGCTATATCTATGCCTGCATGAAGTCTTCCCCACCTTTGCCCGTACCTGGACGTTATCACTATATGCCCTCGTATTGGATAATCAAGAGCGATTGTGGCTGAAGGGGTCTTAGTCCCTACAGATACAATCTCATCTGCTGGATCTTTTACCACCTCTTCGTTTATCACATCTTTTTCGGATATTTGCCCATTGTAATACTTCAAAACGGCAGTAACTATTTTGACACCATCTTCTCCATTTGCTACAACTTTGGAAGCGCCTGCAAACATGTCACCATCTTTTTGATAAACGGTTTCATACGGAATGTCATCCATGTACACGATTTTTCTCTCTGATACTACAGTCAAAACAGGTTTAAGCTCTTTTACTTTTAAAATCTGCCCTTTAAAAATTGTAGTGGTAACCATAGGATTTAATTTATATATGTCGTCTAACGAGATGCTAAATTTTCTCGAGATTGACCAAAGAGTGTCATGGTCTTTTACAGTATAAGTCTCAACATCATCACCTTCCAGCTTTTTTAAGGCTTCTCCAACTGTCTCGATTTTAACTGTAGGGCTATCTACCTCAACCAGTTTTACATCATTTTTGAAATAGACTTTCATAGACCCGTTTTTGTACTTGTCAAGGATATCATTAAGTACCCACAATGCGTCTTCTCTATTCTTTAGCGTCACTACATTTAAGCCATCAACTACAATCGCTGTGGGTCTATCAATGCGCACAAATCTTCCCTGTTCTACGTTATATGCAAAATGATTTAAGCTTTGATCTTCCGTACTGAAAAATGCACTTTTGTCGATGCCCATGTAGAAAACTACGGCAAACAAAATCGTCAAAGTAGCAGTTAATATAAATCGCCTTTTAATTGAAACTTTTTTGATCAGGTTGCAACTAAAAGGGTTTGACTTATCTTCGTTATCCATCGTCTTCTCCTTTCATTTGCGCATAGATTGCATACAAAAATGCGTTATTATTTTTTGTTTTTTTACAAATTTTATGCATATCAAACTTAAAAAATAGACAAATTTGTCGTAATATATATTATATTCTTTTAAATTGATGGTTATGACACATCGTGTTATAATTAAACTTGAGGTGGTGTACATGAGCAGATGTAACTTTTCTAATGATTTTGATGATATGGGAAGCACCCCCGTTAGCAATTTTTTTATAAATCATTATATGTTGGAAGCACCAGGTGAATACGTGAAAGTATACCTTTTAGGACTTAAATATTCATATTACAACCAAAGCTTCTCAATGGAAGAAATGGCAGATAAGCTTTTTATGTCAGAAGATGACATAGACAAAGCTTTGAAATTCTGGGAAAGATCTGGCGTAATCAGGCTTAGGTATTCTGACAACGAATATTACATAGAATATCTTCCACTTGTCAAAAAATCTGATGATGTACACACATTGTCGATTGACGACACTGAAGTCAAGCAGATGTTTGAAACGGTAGAAAAGATGATAGGCAGACCTCTTTCACCAACTGAGATGAACACTTACCTAAGCTGGGTGGATGAGTACGGATTCTCTCTGGAGATTTTGACGATGCTTATAAGTTACTGTGTGTCGAAAAACAAGACGTCTCTTAAGTACATGGAAAAGGTAGCAATTGCATGGCATGATGCAGGGCTTAAGACAGCGCTTGACGTAGAAGCATACTTAAAATCAGAAAGCGAAAAGTGGATAAGATACAAAAAAATCTTAAGAGCGCTGGGATTAAAAGATGACGATGTGATGGAAGCCCACAAAGCCATGATGGACAGGTGGATGGACGATTTAGGCTTTGACGTCGATGTCATCATAAAAGCATGTGACGAATGCGTTTTAAAGATAAACGAACCCAGTTTTCCGTACATCAATCAGATACTCATCAATTGGTACAACGATGGCATAAGAACTGTAAATGACTTAGACAAAATAAAGAAAAAACCATACACTAAAAAGACTGCTCCCAACTACAAAGTCCCTAAAAATTACTTCAATGGATACTCTCAGAGGACATACGATGTAGACGAGCTGGAAAAGAAACTTTTAGCCCATTCAAGAGGTGAATTTGGTGAATAACTTGGTTCAAGAGGTTTTAAGAGAATACGACATGCTAAGGGACAAGTCCTTGAAAGAAGCCCTCAGTAGGCGGGAAGAAGTCTACAGAAAGATACCGCAGATATCGCAAATAGACGATAAAATAAAGGAAATCGGCATAGAGATATCGAAAGCCATTTTTCTAAATCCCCAAAACCAAAAAGAATTTTTAGAAAACTTAAGGCATAAGCTTGTTCACCTGAAAAAGGAAAAGGCTGAACTTCTTAGGCTTAACGGTTACCCTGAGACATACATGGAGCAAGAATATGAGTGCAGCATCTGCAAAGATACAGGCTTTGTAAACAACAAAAGGTGCAGATGTTTTGAGCAAAAACTTATCAATTTGTACTACAAGCAGTCCAGCATAGAAGAAATAACTAAGATCGAAAACTTTGACAACTTTGACTATCACCTATACTCAGATAAACCATACAAAGGAAAAATGTCTCCGAGGGAAAATATTAAAAGCATAGTAGAAGTAGCCAGGGACTTTATCGACTACTTTGATGACGAAAATGAAAGTTTGTTTTTTTACGGAGATTCCGGACTTGGCAAGACTTTTCTTTCCCACTGCGTTGCAAAAGAACTTTTAGACAAAGGCAAAGTAGTCCTATACAGGACAGCTCCAGACCTTGTGGAAGGGCTAAGGCTTAATAAGTTGAATTCTGACAATGATTCGTACTATGAGTATACAGATTTGCTTAGAGAATGCGACTTGCTCATAATAGATGACCTGGGGACTGAACCTATTACGCCATTCAGCCTCCAGGAAATCTTCAGCATCGTCAACGCAAGGCTTTTGGCCAACAAGAAATTCATTATATCTACAAACTTGCCATTATCAGAGGTAATGAATATTTACCCAGAAAGACTGTGTTCAAGAATACTTGGGAATTTTAAACTTTTAAACTTCTACGGAGAAGACATAAGGATTAAGAGAAAAACTATAAATTAATCAAGCCATTCTTCGAAAAATCCTCCTGTATCCTTTCCAGTCACACTGTCCACTACGTCTATAAGGTTCTGCGTAGTGGCATTTTTATATTTGTACTCTGAATAGTACTTATCTAAGACCTCTTTAAACTTTTCATCTCCTATAAGGTTCCTGAGTTCATTGAATACCATTGCCCCTTTGTTGTACACGATATTTGTGTAATCATTCCAATCCTTAAATTGTCCTAATGTCTTCACCATTGCATCATCCTTATTAGTCTTGGAAAACTTATAAAATTCTCCTGAGATTATGGACTTAAACACCGCATCTGCCGTGGCTTTTCCGTAATACCGCTCAATATACATTATCGTCGTATACTCTGTAAGCCCTTCATCAAGCCACGCTTCCCTTACCTCATTATTCCCAACGACGCCATACCACCATTGGTGAGCCGTCTCATGTGCTATAACGTATTCTAAATTAAACAAATTGTCTTTTGAATAGAGATCTTTTGATATAAACACTAAATTGGGATACTCCATCCCACCCATGTAAAAATCCGACTCTACTACGCTGTACTCTTTGTACGGGTACTTGCCTATGTAACTATTGTAAAATCTTATGGCATCCTGTGCGTACTTTAAGGCTTTTAATCCTGAATCTTCATCAAAGTAATATGATTTGACCTTTATGCCGTCAACATCTCCTTCTGCTACTTTAAATTTAGAGCTCATGACGACAGCAAAATCCCTCACATCTGGAGCATCTATATTTAATACATCCATATCTCCCTGTCTTGTCTTAGACTTGATGACACCTGTTGTTGCAACTTCCATTCCTTTCGGCACAGCGAGTTTTACTTTATAATTTGATACATCGCTGTAAAATGGATCACCTAATGCGTAGTATGGATCATTGTTCCAACCGTTTTGGTCGTACACTGACAAAATAGGATAAAAATTTGTCACCTGAATGGTATTGTTGCCATAGCCGAATCTGCCGCAAGATGGAGGAATCTGAACTTTAAAACCTATAGCGAAGCTTATCCTGTCGCCTTTTCCCAATTTTTTAGGAAGAAGTATCTTTAAAATCTCGCCTGTTTTTTGATCAATGCTGTATGTAGCTTTTTCATTTTTGCCAAAAGTCACTCCATTTATCTCTATATACCCTGGCTTAAATCCATTTGGATATGCCAAGCCCATCTCTTCTTTTGTAAATGGAACCTTGCTTTTATCTTTAAATGCGTTGGGATACAAATGCATGTACACTTCACTTAAATTCACATCATCTGTGTTTATAAAATCTACAACTTCTGTTCCTATAATGGTCTTGTCTTTGTCGTTGTACTTAAGATCCATATTGTACACCGTTCTGTTGCTGTTTTTTATAGGCGCAAAATAGATGAGAAGCCCAATGGCAGCAACAAGGATCACCAGCCATATATATTTTTTGTTTTTCATTAAATCAGCTCCTCCATATTATTGTTCACTATATATTAATACGAAACCACAAATATTAGAACATAATTTGATTAAGCAAAACACATATTTACTTTCTCAACATATATTGATTATGAATCTAAAATAGGAGGGACAAAGAATGCACTTTATCTATTCACTGTTCATCGCTTTAGCCAATAATGTAGACAATATAAGCGTTAGAATAGCCTACAGCATAAGAGGAATTAAAATCACTGCGGTTAAAAATTTGTGGATATCCCTAATAACATTTATAATATCATCCATCGCCGCCATCTCTGGCAATATAATATCTGGAGTACTTAGTAAGCACATAAGCTCCATATTAAGCATGATTCTCTTTATCTCTATAGGACTTTGGATAGCAATTGAGCCGTATTTCAAAAAAAATAGCGATAGCCATTATGATATAGACGATAAAACGAAAAACATATACGACATATTGAAAAAGCCTGAGGAAGCCGATGTAGATGATTCTAAAGACATTGACTTTAAAGAAGCTACATTTCTCGGCATCGCCTTATCTATAAACAATATCGGAGGCGGATTAAGCGCTGGCATGATAGGCCTCAACTCTTTTTTTATAGGATTTCTGTCTGCTCTTATAAGTTTCATTGCCTTGTGGATTGGAAACTATGTGACAGACTTTTTAAATAGATGGAACTTTAGAAAAAAAGCAACAGTGATTGCTGGACTGATATTGATACTTATAGGCATAAAACAGATAATATAACCTTTATAAAAGGCGTCAGCAATGATGCCTTTTATATTTTAGTTTAACAATTGCGTAATAAACTTTTAACATATTTTACATACATATAATATCCATTTAACACAAAAGTATTATCATTTATTTGGAATAAAATATAGAAAGGGGTTTAATCATGAAGAGGTTTTTATCTTTCATCACAGCATTAGCAGTGGTGCTTTCCATCTTTGCAGTACAAAATCCAATTTTCGCTGACTCAAATTCAATAGGTGCCACAACTTTACCGGATCACATTACGCTTACTTGGACTCAAGATCCCACTACAACACAGACGATAACATGGAGGACAGACACGACAGTAAATTTAGGTCAGGTCCAGTACGGAAAAGATCCATCGCTGAAAGACGCCAAGACGATTGATGCAACAGTGCAAAAATTCTCATCAGATTTAGGAGACATGAATATTCACTCAGCTACCCTGACAAATTTAGATCCTGGTACAACGTATTACTACAGAGTAGGATACGGCAGCAACTTAAGCAGCATATATAGTTTTACAACAGAAGCAAAGGATACAAATTCATTTAAGTTTTTGATATTTGGCGACAGTCAAAGTGGAGTAGCCACAGATCCACAATACGGTCCATGGAAAACTACGATACATAATGCGTATAACGCTAATAAAGATGCAAAGTTCTTCGTAAATGTAGGAGACCTCGTCGAAATCGGGCAATTGTATACACACTGGAACAACTGGTTTGATGCAGCAAAAGGCGTGATAGATACAATACCAGAAATGCCCGTTGAAGGCAATCACGAAACATACCAATCGTCAAACTACGATGCAGGTAAGCCAAAGGATTTTGTAAGCCAGTTTCCCGTCCCGCAAAATGGTCCTGACGGATTAAAAGGACAAGTTTACTCTTTTGATTACGGCAATGCACATATAGTGATGCTTGATAGCCAAGAAGACGAAGAAGAAACTGTTTCAGGCGACATATTAGAAGCACAAAAAGCATGGCTTGATAAAGACTTAAAGAACACCAATAAAACATGGAAGATAGTCTTTTTCCATAAGACACCGTATTACAATAAAGCTACTCGTTCAAATGAACAGATAAAAGCAGCATTTCAACCTATATTTGATAAATACCATGTAGACGTGGTCTTTAACGGTCACGACCACGGTTATTCAAGGACATATCCAATCAAAAACGATCAATATGTAAAAAGCCCTGCAGATGGAACCGTGTATGTTGTAACAGGAAGAAGCGGCAACAAGTATTATCCAGATCTTTCACAAAAAGTATGGGATGCCTTTTTCTACGACCCACAAGACCAACCAAATTACATTGTAGCTACCATTAACGGCAATACACTTACGATAAAAGCCGTAAAACAAGACGGAACACCTATCGACACGTATTCAATAACAAAAAATCCTGATGGAACAGAAACAGATTCTCCACAGACTGTAGTCCCAACAAAATACAATGCAACTATGATGACTATATACGGCAACATGCTTCAACAACCTTTCATGCCATCAAATCCCAAACAAATAAACGGCAAATGGTACGTACCTGCAAGAGCGTTTATGCAATACTTAGGCAGCAACGTAGACTGGAACACAAACGGCACAATAAGTATAACATATGGAAAAACACAGGTAAACTTCAACATAGGCAGCACTAAAACACAATTAAACAGCAAAACATTGGAAATTCCAGACGCAATAGTATTAAGCAATGGCTTAACGTGGATATCGGCAGACGACTTAAAAACCCTCTTTGGCTTCAACTATAAATACGATTCAAATACAAACATGTTGATGTTCGTCAAATAAATTTTGACAAGTCATATGCTTTTATTAATGATGCGACATTCATCTATAACTTAATGTACAATTAAAAAACAGCTATGTCACCATATACCTATTTTTTGCATAAAAAAGCCGCTTTGGCCTATCCCGCCAAAGAGGCTTTTTTAATGAGATACTACATCAAGTTCTGTTACAATATCTTTAATCTGCTTTCCATCCAGTATGAAATTATTAATAAAATCATCAATGCTGTTAAATATCTGTTCTGTCTCTTTTTTGTAACTTTCTGAAATAAACACTTTTTCGCAGTCAAAGTATAGAGAATATTCCTTCTCCCCATGCTTGAATATTATCTCGCCAATATCATGTATGTCGGTTATAAATTCGTCCAGATTTCTATACTTATCATAAGGTATCATGTTCTATCATCATCCTAAACATCTTTAATCATTTCTTTTTCCTGCTCATTCAACTTATGACATTTTTCTAATCTTTTCTCTCTTTTACTCAACCATGCACATGCAGTATTTCATGAGGCCGGTCTGTTATGGTCAAACAAATCAATATCCAGCTTAGCATTGCCGTTTTCGTCGTAAATTCTTCTCTGTTCTGTTTTGCCACTATCTTTTTAAAATCAATTATCCTCCCAAATTTAAATTGTCCAGCTATTCCCTATATTACTTTACTAAGCTTACATCTCTGCTAACTGGCCGTTTTTCCTTCATGATTTTTTAGCTTTTCAAGCAGCTTTTACCTTCTCAAATAATGACAAATTCTCACTTAGTAAAACTTCTCTTGCTCTTTTGATTTCCATTCCACTATGATTAGATTAAATCTTTTAATGGTACTATTCAATCAATTTCTGTTGTTAAGTTTCAATTCCACTATGGTTAGATTAAATCCTGTATCTGAACTTGTAAATAAGAATATAATACCTTGTTTCAATTCCACTATGGTTAGATTAAATCCAAATTATATAACACAATATCACCTCTTTCATTGAGAGTTTCAATTCCACTATGGTTAGATTAAATCATTTATCATATCTTTGCCCCATTCAATCGCTTCAGAATTTCAATTCCACTATGGTTAGATTAAATCTTTCATTATCGCCCGTTATAACCTGATATAAGCCATATTTCAATTCCACTATGGTTAGATTAAATCCTCTTTTGATGTTTCTAAACTTCTTTTGAGTTCAGGATTTCAATTCCACTATGGTTAGATTAAATCTCCATATAGCACATTGATTAAATTGATGCAGGAACAATTTCAATTCCACTATGGTTAGATTAAATCAGAGTTAAAGATATGAAAGAATTATATAAATATA
>NZ_MSQD01000015.1 GCF_002102475.1 Thermoanaerobacterium sp. PSU-2
TTTGGGAAGATTCTCATTTTCTTCTATAACCTTTGATGTCGTCTTTTGAGGTACTTTTTTGTATTTTTCCACATAAAAATACCCGCCTACCGCTGTTATTATTAATACTGATACGATGAAAAGCGTAATGATGATTATAAAATACTTCTTAGGCAAAAAAATCACCTCAACATATTTCTCATATGTTGATTATATCATGATTTGCCTATATTTGAATATAAATTTCTTAGTCTTAATCATTCGTAGTGCAAAGCCTCAATCGGTTTAAGCCCCGCTGCCTTGTTTGCAGGATATATCCCAAAGAATAAGCCTATTAAGAGGGAAAATGAGAATGATATTAATATCGTATTTACAGATGGGCTTACTGTCATGTTCATAAAGTGTCCCATCAGATACGATGCTATAAATCCAAAGATTACTCCTACTATCCCTCCTACTCCGCTTATGGTCAGCGATTCTATCATAAACTGCAGCAGTATGTCCCTTTTCTTAGCTCCTAATGCTTTTCTTATGCCTATTTCTCTCGTCCTCTCTGTGACTGATACTAACATTATGTTCATTATGCCTATTCCGCCTACTATTAATGCTATGCCTGCTATTCCACCCAGCATCATGGACAGGGTATTGCTGACGCTGTTTACTGTTGATAATAGGTCTGATTGGTTTAATATTCTATATGCGTTTGTGTCGCCTTTGAATATGGTGTTTAGCATGTTTTCTACGTGGTACTGTGCTATGTTTACGTATTGTTCTGATGATGCGCTTAGGTATATCTGAGTTATTCCTCTGTTTCGCTGAAATACGAACATCGTCTTTATCGGGATGAATATTGAGTCATCATAGGAGTTTGATATTGATGATCCTCCTGATGCTAATACTCCTACTACTGTGAAGTTGTTTCCATCCAATTGTATTGTTTTTCCTAATGGGTCTGTGAATCCAAATAGGTCACTGGCTACGTTGCTGCCTATTACTGCTACTTTTTGCCTCATGTCATTGTCTATTGATAGTATGAACCTACCTTCAGCAAGTTTTAAATTTCTCAGTGTGGCATAGTTTTCGTTTACTCCGCTTATGTTTTCTTCGTATGATTGGTCACCGTACTTGGCATATGCGTTGGCACTCATTATGGGAGATATTTGCGATATGTACGGTGAGTCTCCTATTGACATGGCTTGGTTGTAGGACAAGGATGTGTCCATACCCCTGCCCATTATTGATACCATTATCAGGTTTGAACCCATGCTTTTTATTTGTGATGTTACTCCTTCTGTGGCTCCTTGTCCTAAGCTTACCAGTCCTATTACTGACATTACGCCTATTACTATTCCAAGCATGGTAAGAAATGATCTTAGTTTGTTGTCTATTATGCTTTTTAAGGACATTTTTATTGCCTGCATCAATGCCATTCTACGCACTTCCTTTTATTCATATATTTTGCCGTCCATTATTTTTACAGTCCTTTTTGCTTGGTTTGCTACGTTTATGTCGTGGGTTATGAGTATTATGGTGTTGCCTCTTTCGTTTAATTCTTTTATTATTTTCATGACTTCTTTGCCGCTTTGGGAGTCTAAGTTTCCTGTCGGTTCGTCTGCCAGTATAAGATGCGGATTGTTGGCTAAGGCTCTTGCTATTGCTACTCTCTGCTGCTGTCCTCCTGATAATTCTGTAGGTTTATGGTGTATTCTTTTTTCCAGCCCTACCATGGTAAGGAGCTCTACTGCTCTATTGTACCTTTCTTTTGCAGGTATGCCTTTGTATATCATTGGAAGTTCTACATTTTCTAATGCTGTAAGTTTTTGAAGCAGGTTGAAGCTTTGGAATATGAACCCTATTTCGCTGGATCTTAGTTCAGCCAGTTTGTTTTCATTTAGCTTGCTTGTGTCGTTTCCGTTTAGGTAGTATTCTCCCTCTGTCATTACGTCTAAACACCCTATTATATTCATCAGTGTTGATTTTCCCGACCCTGATGGTCCTACTATCGACACAAATTCTCCTTCGTCGACAGTTAAGTTTATGTTGTCCAAAGCTCTTACTTCGTTGTCTCCCATCTTGTATATCTTTGACAGGTTTCTCATGGTTATGACATTTTTGTTTTCCATCGTCAATTGCTCCCATCCTGTAAAATTAGTGCATAGGAGGCATTCCTACGCCACCTAAAGCTCCAAATCCACCACCTTGATTATTTTTGCTGCTGGAATTTGTGCTGCTGGAACTTGTGGCAGTCGGCACAACTACTTTATCTCCTTCACTCAATCCGCTTAAAATTTCAATATATTTGTCATTGTATATGCCAGTTGTAACTTGCTTTATATTTTTTATATTTTTCCCATTGCTATTTGAATTGCTTTCATCATACAATATCACATATTTGTTATTCCCATTTGTCTGAACTGCTTCTATTGGAAGCAACAAAGTGTTTTCTTTTTGTGCCACTACAATAGATACATTCATGCTTTGCCCTAACTTTAACTTATCTGTATATGGCAGTGATACAGTCACATCATAAGATGCTACATTGTTTTGTATTGTTGGCACTGATGATATTTCCGTCACAGTCCCTTCAAATGTTTGACCTTGCAAGTCATCTGTTGTAATATTAGCTTTCTGTCCTATTTTGATTTTGCTTATATCAGTTTCATCAATTGGAACATCTATTGAATAACCGCTGTTGCTTATTATAACCGCAGTATCAGCTTGGTTGTAGACAGATGAAAGATTGCTTATAGACGTGCTGCTGCCAGTATTAGAATTAGAGCTACTACTTGAAGATGTCGTATTAGAACTACTGCTTGAAGATGTTGATGCAGAAGAATTTGAGTTAGAAAGTTCATCTCCTTCATTTATATTCTGGGAGATAATTATTCCGTCAATAGGCGCATAAATATTCAAATTGTTGACTTGGCTTAAAATGTTATTGTAGTTATTTTGTGCTTGTTGTAGATTAAGCTGATCTTTCTTAATAGTAGAATCATCCACTGTTGTAGTTATCGTAGCAATCAACGTTCCTGCATTAATTTTCTGTCCTTCTTTCACATTTATCGATGCAACTGTTCCTTGAATTTGCGATGTTACTACATTTGTGTTCTTGACACTTAATGTGCCATTTTCAATAGCCCTTATATCACCATTACTTGTATGTATCGTCACCTGTGCTGAAGCACCATCTGTCAATGCACCAGCATTTGGCAAAGTTACAGTGACATAGTAATATGATGCACCATTTTCAGGTATGGCTTCTGTTGAGACATCTGTCACAGTCCCTTCTACTGTTGCAAATGAATTGTACAAATAGACATCTGCTGTCTGTCCATTATGAATGCTGCCTATCTGAGAACCGTTAAATGGCACTTTTATAGTAGCAGTAGAATAATCGCTGACAGTTGCCACTGTGGTACCAGAGTTTAAAACCTGCCCTACTTTTACATCGATGCTGTCTATAATGCCTGAGTATGGAGATATTATGTTTTGCTTTGATATTGTATCATTGTATGATTTTGTATCATTTTGAAGCTGCTGTTGTGCTATTTCCAAACTAATCAACGCGTTATTTAGCTGTGAATTAAGATCATCGTCCTGTATTTGATAAAGAAGATCACCTGCTTTTACTTTATCGCCTACTTTAAAATAGACTTTCTTGACTGTTCCACTTCCTTTCAGTGTAATCACTCTCTTGTCTGTATCAAGGTTTCCTGTTCCATCAACCGTCATCGAAATGCTGCCTTTTGCAACTTCTACATAGGAAGTTCTAGACAATGTAGGCGTAGTTTTGCTTTTTGTAAAGTAGTAAGTAGCGCCTGCTGCAATTACCAAAATAATGCTGGTTATAATTATTACTTTCTTGTTCATGACACTGCCTTCCTCTCATCAATTTATTACACATATACTACAACTGGACTTTAGAGTTTTGATGTGAAAATTTTGTGAAATTTATGTGATTATCTCTCTCAATCTCTCTTTCACTTTCCGATTGTGCCTTAATTCTTTTATGGTATTGTTCTGTATCTGGCGTATTCGCTCTCGTGTCAGTCCAAAGATATTTCCAATCTCTGTCAAGGTCTTTAAATTGCAACCAAAGCCAAAGCGCATCTTAAGTATCATTCTTTCCCTCTCTGGAAGGCTATCTAAAATCTTTCTGATTTCTTTTTTAACCTCTTTTTCTATGGCCATCTCCTCTACATCGATTGTATCGTCTTGTATAAAATTGATAAGCTCCGCATCAACTCTTTCATCATTGACGTATTGATTTAAACTTATGACATCTGCAGCGTATGACAGATAACCTTCTATCTCTTCTTCGGTATATCCTGTCAATCTGGATATTTCCTCTGTTGTAGCAAGACTTCCTTTTTTCTGCTCTATCAAATACCGTGCTTTCAATATGCGGTTTATTTTTTCATTTATGTGAATCGGAAGCCTAATGATTTTGCCGTAATTGCCTATATACCTTCTTATGCTTTGCTGTATATACCACGTAGCATAAGTAGAAAATTTGTATCCTTTGGTGTGGTCAAACTTGTCTATCGCTGTAAGAAGGCCTATCAATCCTTCCTGAACAAGGTCATCAAATTCTACTCCAGACTTTAAAAAACCAGCGGCAACTTTGTCAACAAGCCTTATGTTGCATTCCACCAATACGTCTTTAGCACTTTCATCTCCATTTCTAAGCCTTTCAAATAAATTTTTTTCCTCTTCTTTTGTCAATAATTTTGACATCCTATCATCCCCATCATTTTCACTTATTCTATGTAAACAATACTACAACTGGACTTTATAGTTTTGATGTGAAAATTTTGTGAAATTTATGTGATAGATAAAAATAGCGGAAGATGAAATATTCACCCTCCGCCTATATATTTTAAGCTCCTTCACTTAAAAATTTGTACTGTGACATGTAGAGGTCGTAATAAAGGCCTCTACGATTCATAAGCTCATCATGAGTCCCTACTTCTACGATTCTCCCTCCATCTACCACCATTATCCTATCGGCATCCCTTATGGTAGAAAGCCTATGGGCTATGACAAAAGACGTCCTTCCTGAAAGGAGCCTCTTTATACCTTTTTGCACAAGCCTTTCCGTCTGAGTGTCTATGTTAGATGTAGCTTCATCCAAAATCAATATTCTCGGATTTGCCAGAAGCGCTCTTGCAAATGATATAAGTTGTCTTTGTCCTACAGAAAGCCTTGATCCTCTCTCGTTTACCTCTGTATCATAGCCTTTTTCCATCTTCATTATGAATTCATGGGCATTTACGGCTTTTGCAGCGGCTATGATTTCCTCGTCTGTAGCATCCAGCTTTCCGTACCTTATATTTTCCTTTATTGTAGCCGAAAACAAAAACGTATCCTGCAACATTATGCCCATCTGACTTCTCAGCGACTCCAGCTCCACATGCTTTATGTCTTTACCATCTATCAAGACAGCTCCTTTAGACGGATCGTAAAAACGGCTTATGAGATTTACAATCGTAGTCTTTCCTGCACCAGTAGGCCCAACAAGCGCAATTGTCTCGCCAGCGTTCACTTTAAAGCTTACATCATCTAAGACAACACTGCCATTTTCATAGCCAAACGTGACATTTTTAAACTCAACATTTCCCTTTATCTTAGGCATCTTAATGGCATTTTTCATGTCTACAATATCTGGTTCAATGTCCATTATCTCAAATATTCTCTCTGCAGATGCAAACGACATGACTAAGCTGTTGTAAAAATTGCTTATATCGAGAATCGGTCTCCAGAACATGCCTATATACATGGTAAATGCTATTATTGTCCCGATTGTAATGCCGTATCCCATAAACTTTGCGCTAAAATAATAAAGTATGACAGCTCCAATCCCATAAGATGCATCAACCATAGGCCAAAAAAGGTCATTCAATCTTACAGCTTTAACAAAGCTATCCATCATATCCTTGACAAGCTTAAAGAACACTGAAGAAGTCTTGTCTTCATTCGCAAACTCCTGCACGACTTTTATCCCTGAAAAATCTTCATGTGTGTACGCATTAAATGTAGATCTCTTTCTTCTAAATTCCTGCCATCTTCTTCTCGATAAAGTCTCTACCGAAAAAAGACCAATCACAAGCATCGGCAACAATATCATAGAAGCCAAAGCCAATTTGCTGTTTAAATAAAACATCATGGCACCAACACATATTACTGTAAGAATCTGCGGTATAAAGTTTGTAACGCTGTTGTTAAATAAATCCTGCAGTGAATTAACATCTCCTATGACCCTTGCCAAAATTTTGCCTACTGGCCTCGAGTCAAAAAACGAAAACGAAAGCTTCTGTATGTGGCTATATAGTTCATGCCTTATATTTAAAAGTATGTCATTTGTGACAGATGCCATCTTCACTATCCTGGTTCTTGACGCCATCATTGATAGAAAATTTAATACCACCATCAAAATACCGATTATGAATAGACCATTTATATCGCCATTTCGTATGTTTTTGTCAATAGCCGTCTTCATAAGAACTGGATTTATCAAGCTTACAGCCATCTCAAATATCAAAAACATTATTACCACAAATACCTTAAATTTATATTTTCCAAGGTAACTAAAAAGCCTTTTCAATATGACGAAATTTGACATTCGCCTTAAGTCTTCGTCTTGCTTCACCGTATTTTTAGCCATTTTCCCGCCTCCCTCTTTTTACAAATATTTTAGCTGCAAGCATCCGGTATGCCGTACTCTTCATCGCTAAAATCTTTAAACTGCTCTAAGTATATCTCATAGTACCTGCCTCTTTTTCCTAAAAGCTCATCATGCGTTCCTTTCTCAACGATTCGTCCGTCTTCCATGTAAAGTATCATGTCTGCGTTTTTAACAGCCGATATTCTGTGAGCAATAATAAATGTCGTAGCATTTTTTCGCCTTTCACTTAAATTTTTTAAAAGCCTAAATTCCGTATCCATGTCAAGAGCAGATGTAGCATCATCAAGTATCAATATCTTGGCATCCCTTATAAGGGCTCTGGCAATAGCTATCCTTTGCTTTTGACCACCTGATAATCCTATGCCCCTTTCACCTACTATCGTATCATACTTGTCGTCAAAATCCTCAACAAAGTCATCTGCACAGGCCAGTCTTAATGCTTCCTTTACTTCTTCAAACGAAGCATCTTCTTTTCCAAATCTCACATTTTCTTCGATGCTTTCAGAAAATAAGAATGTATCCTGCTGCACCACCGCCATCTGGCTTCTCAAATCGTGAAGATTTATGGTTTTTACGTCATAGCCGTCAACGTACACAGCCCCATCAGAGACATCGTAATACCTCCCGATGAGATTTACCAAAGATGACTTTCCAGAGCCGGTAGTGCCCATTATGGCAACAGTTTGACCTGCTGAAACCTTGAAATTTATATCTTTTAAAACCATATCATCATTGTACTTAAAAAACACATGCTTAAACTCCACATCACCTTTTAATTCTTTTATCCTTACAGAATCTTCACTGTCTTTTATAGATGGAACTATGTCCATGATCCTCATTATCTTTTTAGCTGACGCATCTGACTGTGCAATCAGATTTGTCAAAAATCCCAGCATTCTCATAGGCCATATAAGCATGTATATATATCCGCTAAAAGCCACCAATTCTCCAATAGATAGAGAGCTTCTGATTACCAACATGCCACCAAAGACCACTAATATGACGATAGAAAAATTCGTCAAAAAATCTATAGGCGGAAAATACTTAGCCACTATCCTGTTTTGCTCCATGCTAAGCTCAAAATTTTCATTATTTAAGTTTAAAAATTTCATGATCTCGTACTTTTCTCTCGCAAAAGCCTTCACAAGCCTTACGCCAGCTATATTCTCCTGTGCCGCCGTATTCATAAGCACACCTTGATCGCTTAGTTTCCCATAAGATATGCCAATCTTCTTTTCAAACTGAAGCGCAAGATATCCAATGATAGGCATTCCCAAAAGACTTACTAAAGTAAGCTTCCAGTTTATAAAAAAGAGTATTGTTGATGCAGTGATAAAATATATCATGTTTTCGATAAAAAGCCTTATGCCAAATGATATGCTCCTCCACACATTGTCAACATCTTCACCTATCCTGGACATAAGCTCACCTGTATTCATATTATCAAAAAAGCTAAAAGGAAGGCTTTGAATGTGGTCAAAAAGGTCCTTCTTTATGTCTACGCTTATCTTTGCTGACAGCACATCAAATATATACTCTCTTAAGTATCCTAATACGGTCCTCACTGCTGTGATAGCAATAAAAGCCCACAAAATTGGCCAAAGAAGGCTCTTGTCACCGCCTAAAAAGACCTTATCAGTAATTACCTCCTGTAGGTATGGATTAAACATATCAAGTGCGATTGCCAATACCATGGCAATAGACGGCACTATCACGTACAATTTGTACCTTAAGACGTATTTTAAAACTCTCCTCAAAAAAATCCCCCCTTAAGAAATAAAGACTGTACAAGAACATAGTCTTATACAGTCTTTTTAAGCAAACTTCGATACACAATAATCATAGGTACAATTATCGTGCATAAAAGCAAAGATCGTGTTTTGACTGTGTTCTTAAACAATTTAAAGTATAGCAAACAAAGCCAATAAATTACCATAAATTTACGGCTACAAAACAAAATGCCATACTTTTGCCATTTTCAGTCTAATGGCTTATTTAAGAACACCCTTAATCATCACAATCTTTCCTTTCAAAGAGAAACTACAGATATTATACCACTGAGGACAAAACAATTGCAACAAATTTTAGTAAAAAAATCCTCAAAATGATCAGAAGCTTAACAAGCATTAAAAAAACAGGAATCAAACCTGCTTTTTTGATTTTTTAGTTTTTATTATTTTTTAATTTAACAATTGGCGGTAAAACATATGGTTGTTTTAACATTTCATTAGTAATAAAGCTAACGATAAAACTCATTTTATCCGCCATAAAATTCAAAATATCTATTATATTTTCTTCAATTTTTTTTATTGTTATAGTTTGTTTGAAATTAAATTTTCCTATTAATTCAATTTCAATATTAAATATTGTCTTTGGTTCAAATCCTATTTGACTTATTAATTTTATTTCAGCATAATTATCATCAACATGCAATATTTCATATTCAAATTCTTCTACAGGTTTAATGTCATCATCATTTTCAAGAATAGTATTAGATACTATTTCACCAGCAACTTTATTAAGTATAATCTCATTGTTTTCAATTTTTTCAATAATACTTTCTTTTTTTTTCTTAGACATAATTTCACCTCATTGCTAATTTTTCTATTATATCAATATTTGAATTTTTTCTCTCATGCCATTTATCTTTAGATTTTTTGTTTATTTTACTTGTAACTACTACATTATGATTTATATTCACGTTTCTTTCTCCTTTTTTATATCCAATAGCAAACGAAAGTAAATTCTGAATTAGATTATTTAAACTTATTTCTTCTTTTTCGGCCATTTCAGAAAGTATTTTATGCATAGTTTTTGGCATTCTTAAAAGAATTTTCCCACTATAATCATTTTCATCTTTATATTCATCAAATTCAGGAATCGCTCTGTTTAATTCTTTTGCAGTTTCTACCCAGCATTTTATAGCGTCTTGAACATTTTTTAAAGCTTCTTCTGGAGTCTCACCATCACTCATACAGCCTGGCAATTTAGGTACATAGGCTAAATAGCCACCACCATCTTTTTCAGAAAGTTTAACAAGTTCAACTTTATAATTTAATTCGTTTGCCATTATTCCAACACCTCTCCAATCAACACCAATTTAATCATAATATCTAATATCCTGAATCATCTTTAAGGCTTTTTTAACATAGATCTCTTTGACAAAAGGTTTATTTTTAGGCACTGTCAATATATCCGCTAATTTTGGATGGAAATATGTTACATGACTAGAACCACTTTTTGGTTCTCGCACACCAAAACCAAAATGTCTTAAAATTTTATCAAGTTGTTCATACCTGACATTCTTAGGATTCTTCTCCATCTTTTCAAAGAGTTTTTCTATTTGACTCATTGAAATCCTCCATATATAAGCATTTCCAAAGCGAAATTATCTTATACATTTTGATACTATATATAATATCATTTTTGATTAAATAATTCAACATTTCTATAAAAAAATCCTTAATGTTTAGCTTTCTTTATATTCAAAAAAACTGGAACTTCAATTGTTTTTACAGGTTTTTCTCATAAAAGTACTCATCAAGCTTTAGTGATGTATCTGCATCAAAATACCTTTCGTCACATTCTACGCATTCAAATACTGGCACATGCTCAATACAATAAGCTTATCATTTACCCATTTTTCTATTCTCGTCTCTTTCTTTTCTAATTTCCCACCACACTTAAACACATGTCATTCATGATATTTATATCCTCTTGTTCTTTCATCAACCCATTTGGGTAATTCTGGAGTAATTGACCTTTTAATATCAATTTCTTGATCATTTTTATATCAAAATCATTCATATATTAATAACCTTTAATTTAATTACATCATATCAAATATTTAAACTATGCTTTACAAAAGCTAACTGCCAACAGCTTCTTAAGAAGTGTTGGCAGTTGAAATGATTATATGTTTCCGCTTTTCTCTAATAAGCCGTATATGATAGCTGCTGCTTCCGCTCTTGTGGCATTTCCTTTAGGTGCAAATACGTTGTTGGGCTCTCCATTTACTATTCCTAATCTTGCTGCATTTGCCACTACATTTCTTGCCCAGTCGCTTATGGTTTTGTCGTCGCTAAATGATGTGGCACCTAAGTTTTCTTCTTTGTACTGTGTCAGCATCTCGTATGCCCTCATGGCTATTGCTGTCATCTCTTCTCTTGTTATGCTGTCATTTGGCCTTGCGTTCTTTCCATCACCTTCTATTAATCCTGCTTTGTATGCTGCCTCTATTGCGTTTGCATACCAGTCTCCACTCTTTACATCGCTAAATTCTCCGCTGTATGCTTCTTCTTTTATGTTTAATAGCCTCAGTATCATTGCTGTGAATTCTGCTCTCGTTACTGTCTTGTTTGGTTCATACTGGGTGTCTGTCATCCCTTCTACTATGTGCCTTGATGCTAATACTTCTATTACGTCTTTCGCCCAATTGTCTTTTATGTCATTAAATGTCTTGTCGTACTCAAATGCTGCGTATTGTGAGAAGTGCGTCGCATTGAATGTTATTGTTCCAGATGACACGTCTACCTTTCCACCCACGTATTCCCATTGATTTGTCGTTGGGTTGTAGTAGTACACTGCTACTTTTCTTGGATCGTTGGCTTTTGATATATTTAATGTTACTTCTACTGGTTTTGCCAATGTTGCATTGCCACTGCTACTGCCTATCGTTATGTCTACTACATTAGAAAGTGGCACATAATTTGTCACATTAGGCTTTCCATTGTCTTTTATTGATACATTGACACCGTTTTGTATCTGGTTTTGGTTAAGTGCGTCTTTCGTAAGTGATATTGATGCGTTGTCTGATTTTATGACGATGTCTTTGCCGTTAGCAGCACTTGTATCTAAAATATCTTTAGAAATCTGTACGACTTTCTGTTGTCCTTGACCTATTGTGGTTATGTCAAATACGACTTCCTTGTCTTTTGAATTTACTATCAAGTCTTTAGCTTTTCCTGCATCAAGCGTCAATGTGATAATGTTGCCATTCTTTGTTATTACACCTATTGTATTGCTTACAGCACCACTATTGTTGCTTATATTACTTGTGCTGCTTCCACTGTTATTATTTGTACTGCCTGTGCTACTGCCGCTATTGCCGGTACTGCCGCCAGTGTTTCCACCTTCCTGACCTGTAGTGCCATTGCCATTGTTGCCATTATCGCTTGGATTTACTATAACCGCAACATCGTCTTGAGGATCTATATTAAAAGGTATCCAATCTCCAAGAAATGCTGTTATGGCCTTATCTGCAGTGGAAATATCTGTGCCGTCTGTCAATTTCCCATCCTTAATTACTGTAGCCCATGAAACTCTTTGAGATGTATTGTCAGTACCTGCTAAGGCTTCCATAGTGTCATATTCATACATCTTCGGCGATGTTCCTCCGAGCGTTGAAAGCCACCCTGCTGGCTGTATCAGTGATTGTAAAGTTCCGGAATAATCAGTAGGTTCTATTATAGTCTTATCAAACACAACTTCACTGGTATTTGCCAGCCAAGGTCTACCAAAATAACCAGGTTTAGAATGTTTTGTAGATGCAGTATCAACACCAGGTGTCGTTGATGTTATAGTACAATTGTACATCAAGAAACCTCTCCCAGATGATTGCTGAGCAGCGGTAATATACCCTACATCGTTGCTGGCATCGCTTGTGTTGAAAACAAGCTGACACTTATAGAAAACTGCTGTCATAGGTCCAAATATATAATCAGTTGAACCCATTATTACGCTTTTATTAAATGCTGCTATTGAATTGTTTCCACCATATAGTGTATCTTGTCTTCCAACAAATCTACAATTGTTAAAGTAAATTTGTTTCGCATTATCAGCTATTGCAAGCGCAGCAGCTCTTTCTACAAACGATTTGTTTTGGACTGCAGTGTCACCTGCATCTGTAGGTCTTACGCCTTTATTGCCAACATCAGGCACTACCACATCATTAGCCTCTTTATCAGATATATATTGGTTGTATGAATTTTCAAATATTATCCCATCTGCCTCAAATCCATCAGCATAGACAACCACTGTTGCATTCCAGAAACTTCCATTCGTAGTGCCTGCACCTGGATTGTGGTATGTCAAATAGCCGTTTGCTTTATTTACAGCTAATAAATCTGCATGATACTTGCCATCTGGACCCATGCTATAGTAGCTATACCCCGTACCATAATATGAAGTTATTCTTACTGCATTTTTGTCAATTCCAACGCCCTCATTTGTCAAATTAATACTTGGTTGTATGCTTGCATTTTTTATGGTAACATTGGGCACATCTATGACCAACATCTCTTCGTAATTACCTGGTTGAACTTCAATAGTAACTCTTTCGTTATTGGGACGATACATCGCTCTAACAGCATCTAACGCATCACTAATTGAAGTATAATCACAATCTTTTGGTCCTACAGTTATAGTTTCTTTATAAGGAACAGGAGTATAAACCCTGATACTGGTCAAATATGTTTGTGATGCATTATTGCCAGCAATACCAGTTAAAGTCACGTATCCATCGCTTTGTGCAACATAAGTAGCCGTCTTAATTTGATTTGTGCTTCCTAAGTTGACATCTACATTTGTAGTAGCGTCATTATTAAAATTAAATGCCGCACTACTTGTGTAACTTACAAAGACTATGTCTCCTGATTTTACAGGAACATCTATAGTTCCGCCTTTGGAAAGCAGCAGATAATAATTATTTTCAGAGACTCCACTGCTTGAAAGCTTAAGACCTAAATAGTAGTTAGAACCATTAATCGCCTCAATGCCTGGTCCCAATGCAATGGAGTTATACATAGCAAAATCCCATTTTGTTATAGGTTTAAAATTCAAATCAACTGTATTAGGTGCATCTTTTACTATTAAATCAGGTGTTGGAGTTAATACAACCGGATATTCACCTGTTCCTTTTATGCTAATCTTATATTGCCCATCTCTCAAACTAATGTTGCTATCAGTTAGATTAAACGTATAGCTATAGCCTGGCTCGTTTATATTTGTAAATGTAATTGTAGCACTGTTTTTTATAGAATCGTCAAGTCCTGTTGTATTTACAGTAATTTGATAAGTAGGCTTTGGTGTAAACACAAAATCATGCGTTCCATCGCTATTCGCACTTATTGTATTTTCATTAAGGGTATAATCATTAACACCTTCCGCATCTAAGGTATAAGTTACACCAGTCTCAAGCTGAACAGTGTAAGAGCCATCACTTGATATACTTATTTGTGGCACATAAATATTTGAAGATACAAAGTTTAGTTTCAACTTTGCCAGCGCATCCTGCGAGAGCCCTGTAATATGTCCTGTCAATGTTACAAGAGACGCCTTTTCTACACTAACATCAAACGTCTGATCGCCAGCACCATTTGCTATTGACAGTGTTTTCGCACTTGTAATAAGGTATCCATTGGCATTGTTTAGGCTTACGTCATAATCATAATTCTCGTTTAATGTTATTGTATATTTTCCATTGACAACATCTGCCGTTGTAACTTCTCCGTTTTCTTTATTTGTGAATGTAACTCCATAATTTGAAAGATCTGATGGTGCTGAAACTGTTCCACTGACAGTTACTGGCCTTGTATGCTGTCTGTAAACTCTGGCCACTACAAGCTTTTCATCTTTAGAGTATATCTTGTAAAGTCCTTCTTCAGATGCATAGAATGTCATTACACTCGCAGTACTTGAACCTAAAGTATGGACTTGTGTAGAAACATTTCCGCTGGGTGACTGAAAAACAATTGTAGAAGGATTTCCGTTTGATGCTACTACCAAAGTCACAATATCATCTTTTTGCAAGTAAACTCCTATATATACATTAGGATTTGCACTTGAATTTGAATAAAGATACCCTGAATAAGTTATACTTCCATCACTGCTTTTCAAAGATTTCGAGTCATACCGGGTTAGACTTGTATTTATTGTCCTTAGCCTGTGTGTGTTTAATTTTCCTCCATCGCTAAAGACAAATTCTCCATTGTTAAGCGTAAAACCATTTATTGTAACACCTGATGTTCCCGGAGTAACACCTGGATACAAGCTATTTATAATGTCCACCGTTAATTTATTGTTATATTTTGTCGGATCTAACTGTTCCGCGCCAAAGTCCCATACATCTATCTTGTTGTAATCTATCGTCTCCGTTCCGCCACCTTCCTGACCTGTAGTATTTGCCTTGGCAGTAGTAAATGTAACTATTGGTCCAAAGATAGTATTGTTTTGATCATCTGTTGCTTCAACAGTTATTGTATACTGAGTATCTGGATTAAGTCCCGTAAGGTCGTAAGTCGTAGTGTTTCCATCAGCCTTTCCCAATATGGTGCCGTCTGTACCTACAAGCTGATATCCTGTATAAGTGCCAGAAACTGCACTTGTCCAAGTTATCGATGCACTGTCGTACGTCACATTCGACACTGTAGCTGTGCTATTTGATGGCCACTCTGGAATCTGCGGCTGTGTAGTATTTCCCGTAAACTGTATATTAGTTGAATGAACAAGATGCCATGGATTTACAGGTGTCGTCTTATCGCCATCATAATTAGGAGTAGAGCCATAGAAAACTACATTATTGAATGTACTGTTTTTCAAATAGTAAATCTTCGTCTGATACGTTCCAGCGCCAAAAAATACATTGTTGAAAGTAATGTTGTAATCAAATCCATCCGGCGCACCCTGGAACATTATGGCGTATTTTTTAGATCCATTTACCGTACAATTTTCCACCGTAATATCATGGAATGTCGGTTCATCTGGTGCCCAATTGCTGGTATCTGTAGGCAATGCGCTTGAATATCCATCCGTTAGCAAGAATGGCGATCCATCATTATCTGTTATATACGCAAGGGCACTATCTCTAAATGTAATATTTCTTGCACCGCCGCCATTGCCGCTTTGAGATTTACCTCTTAGCCCTATAGCGGTTCCATTTATGACATTGTCCTCAGCTAAAATGTTCTGAATCCACGCTGCAGTATGGCTGCCCATGGCTATTACACCATGTCCTCTGCCAAAGTAGTTGTCAAACACCCATGCATCTCCCGTTGGAGGATTTTGTTCACCTGAAAGTCCAACGCCTGCATCGAAGTTGACATCGTCATCCCCTGTATTGAATACAGAATTTACGACAGTCAAACCTGTGCTGTTGCCAAAATCTATGCCATCGCCATTATTGCAGTCATAAGTTGAGGCAATCAATTGGTTTAAAACAACATTCTGCGAATTCGTGACAGATATTGTATGGAAAGACGGATTTGTCACCGTAAGCCCGTCACCGATGTAAAGCCCATTGACATTGTTAAATACCATCAAGTTAGACCTTGTAGCATAGGCATTGCTGGTGCCTTGAGATGAATATTTATTAAACTGATTTAAGGCAAGGTGGTTTTTCGCAGTAGTCGATATGTTGCTGCTATTTCCCTTTTGATATTGGTCAAACTGATCATCAATAGGCACGCTGGTATCTTTGCTGGAAACTTGCGCCCATCCATTGCCGTTTATCACGCCATGTCCTACAATCCTTATATTTTGATACTGTATCGTATTGCCGTACACATCCGTGCTGACTGTAGAAATAAGAGGCGCTGACTTCTGTCCTACTTGGCTCGGATCAGTATCGTATGGATTTGGATATTGGTCTGGATCTGTGGTACCTAAAAGCGTACCTTCTACATCAAGTGTCATATTGCTTTTAAGATGTATAGGTCCTGTGACAAATATTTTCCCTGCAGGCACCAATACAACGCCACCGTCTGGACATTCGTCAATCGCCTTTTGTATTGCTGCCGTATTTAAAGTACCTGATGACGGTATTCCGTTTACATCGTCCGCCAGCACGCCATCACCTATAGCGCCTGTTGACTCTATATTTATGATGTTTTCACTCGGTATTGAAGGCGCAGTGCTTTGAGTGATTGTAACTGGTGTTGATGTATTGCCATTAGCATCTACAGATTGTACTTGAATCGTATACAACGTATCAGGCTTAAGCCCTGTAAGCACAAATGAATGCATAGAAATCTTATATGCACTCATCACAGTATTCCCACTGTCATCCTTTAAATCTCCAACATTATTATCGTAAAATTGCTTAATATATGGACTTGCCACTGTTTGATTCTCACTTGCATAGTATACTTGTTCATAGACACTATCGCTTACAGTAATCTTGTAGTCGGTAATATCACTGTAATTATCCGGTTTATGCCAAACAAGAGTAAAACCCGTATCTGTTACAGAACCTGATAAGACTTGCAGATTCAAAGGTGCTGCCGGTGCAGAAGTAGTATCTGCAAATGCTTTACTCATTGGCATTGTAAACACCATCAAAAATGTCAATAAGAACGAAACAAAACTATTAAGTTTCTTTCCTATACCCATTGTTTTCCCTCCTAAAACATTATTTGTTCTTCAATCATTTTAAACTTGCAAATAGACTTATAAACCTTTACACCTCCCGTCTTCAAAATTTACATCAGTTAACAAATTTGTGCGTAAAGAGTTATTTAGCAATGCTTAAAAAGCCCATATTAGAGTTTAAAACCTCATGCACACGTTAACAATTTTAGCTGCCAAAAATGTTTATTGAAAAATATAAAGATTTAGAAATTTAGCAAAACAACAGAAAACAATAGCAAATAATACTATGAATAATAAATAATACAAGTTTAAAATCATTAAATTTACATATTTTGGGTTGAACCGTTTCATTTAGCTTCTTATGTAAGTATATCTAAACAATTGTTAACGTGAACACTTTCTTCGTAATTTATTATATATCTTATCACAATAAATGTCAATAAGGATATTGAATAGACACATATGGTATTTTATAAAAATTATGCAGCCATGACTAACGCACACCAGTTCCCTTATCTGCTACAATTTGAAAATGTGCCTCTTTTTAAAACTGTAACCATACTATTTTTTTGCCTTAAAAAATCTTTTCTTCTTAGCGTACCTATATACAGTTGCAATAGCAATAAACCCTAAACTGACAAATAAATTTATTTCTGCGGACAGTCTCCATATTGTTTCTGCTGCAATAAAATATAATGTCGCAGCTAAAAAATATATAACACCAAAAACAATGTCATTTTTAGATAATTTTTTCATGATATACCCTCTATTATTAAAAATTTAACATTGATTTATTTTGCACCACTTGTAGCAATGTCCAAAAGCTTTTATCTTCTTAAAGAAATCTTTTTGGACATGCTTAACATATTATAATATATTTACTATAAAAAGTAAATGAATTTCCAAAAATTTTGCAACTAATAAAATATATAAAGCGAAGCCCTTTTATATATCAATGATTAAATAAATTGCGATTGAAATATGTAAACTCCAACTTTTGCTAAAAAAATCGAGATTTTAAAAATAGAACTATCCCTTCTATAAATTAATCTCTATTTTCAGGATATGATATTTTACTGTTTAACAAATACATAAGGTTGAATATATCCAACCTTATGTATTTTCTTATTAAGTTTTAACTAATCTATTTTGAATTTTTCAACTTCTTTACTAAGAATATTTGAATACTCTTTTAACTGATTAGCCGTTGAAGCCATTTCTTCAATGATAGCTGATTGTTCTTCTGAAGATGCTGATACTTCTTGTGTTGATGCCGCAGTTTCTTCAGAAACAGCAGCAATATCTTCAACAGAACTTACAATCTTATTTTTATGAATTTCTAATTCTTTTAGAGAATCATTTAAATTATCTATTTTTTCTACAATAAAATTGACGGCAGAAATAATTCCTTCAAATGCACCTCTCGTCATATCAACTGCATTATTTTGTTCTTCTATTGAATTAACAGAAGTTTCAACTGTCTTATAAGTCTCAGAAATAGTATCCTTTATATCTTTTATTAAGTTTGTTATATTATTTGTAGCTTCAGATGACTTTTCAGCCAGTTTTCTTATCTCTGTAGCTACAACTGCAAAACCCTTTCCCGCATCACCTGCTCTTGCAGCTTCTATAGCAGCATTAAGAGATAACAATTTAGTTTGATCGGAGATTTCTGTTATCATGTCTATTATCTTGCTGATTTCTTCTGATTTTTCCATCAAATAATCTGTCGACTTCTTTAGATCATTGTTCGTTTCTATTGTTATATTTGTTTTTTCAACTAAATTATTTATTGTTGTTAATCCCTCATTAGATACAGTATTAACATTTTTTATTTCGTTGTTCATTGATTCAGCATCACCTACAGACTTATCAATTAGTTCACCGAGCAGAACAGCTTCATTTGCACTTTCCTCTGCATCTTTCGCTTGGCTCATTGCACCTTGTGCCATTTGCTCTATTGCCTTAGCTATATCCTGCGTAGCCTGTGCAGCTTGTTCAGATGAGCTTGACATATTTACAGCTGACTCTGACAAAGAATTAGAAACATTTTTTATATTTAATACTAGATTCTTAATTTGCTCGATCATATTATTAAAGCTTTTGGCTAATATACCCACTTCGTCTTTAGATTTTAAATCAATTTTTACTGATATGTTTCCCTTAGATGCTAATGACATTGCATTAACTACCTTTTTTATACCAGAAGTTATTGAATTTGCAAATATATATGCTATAAAGAAACCAATTAATAGTACAATTATACTCACAACAATCACAGTTTCACGTATTTTCGAAAGATCGCCCATTAATTTGCTGCTGCTCATTTCAACTATAGCCTTCCAATTAAAATCACTAAGATTTCTTATGCTTGCATATTTGTAATCATTATTTGATATGTAACTAACTATTGAATCATTTGTTGTAAGTAGCTCATTTCCATAATTATACTTTTTTATAGATGTAAATAGCCGTTTCTGATTAGGGTCTGAAATTATTGTGCCATCTTTTGTTATAACATATATATATCCTGATTGACCTAATTTTATGCTTGACAAATCTTTTGACAGCTGAGATAAACTTATATCAATACCAATTACCCCAAGCATTTTGCCATTGGAATTTATAACAGCTTTAGCAATGGTTATCATAGGCTCTTTTGTACCATAATCTTGATATGGTTCAGTCCAAATAATTTTGCCATTTGCTTTTACTGCTTCTGTATACCAAGGTCGTTTCGTAGGATCATAATCTTTTAATGTTGGATCTGGTGGATATAAAATATATTTTTTGTCAGGCGTTCCAAAATACGCGTATAATATATTAGGCATCGATTTTTTAGTTTCTTCTAACTTGTTAAATATCAATTGTTCTGAAGTATTGCTTCCATCATAATTTATAAATTCATTCGACTCTGATACAGCAGTTAACAATGATTCCGTATCCGTTTTAAAAGAATTTACGTATCTATTGAATACTTCTAACGCAGCTTGATTGGATTCATTAACCTTTGTTTTTAATACACTTTCTGCAATGCTCATAGAAAAATATCCAGTTACTATCAATGAAACAGAAATTAATAATGCTATAAACACAAGAAGTTTCGTTTTTATACTTTTCATCTAAAAGCCTCCATTTATAAGTTTAGTTTAAATATTAAAATTAACTTATATATTTTTTATCTACATTATAGTGTTTTCGGCTTTTATACGTAAAAATTGATACTTTTTAAATAATTTTAGCATAATAATATAGTTCATAAGATTTCCAAAACCTCCTAATGTTCAGTCCTTCCTTATCTATTCATGACTAGACAAGTACTATAGCCTCTACTGACTTTTTCAAGATTCAGCATAAATCACTGTATAGATTGTCATTTCAGAGTTCACTTTAATGACTTGTCCTTGAGACCTCTCCGGGTAAGAACAATAACCTTCATCTCGTTTATCTGCCAGATTTACTGTATGGGGTTCGGGTAGTGTTGGACTTCGTTTTGTTTAGCAGACTCGTCCACCCCAATTCAGCCTCTTATCTGGTTCGTATTCCTCAGATCGAGATTTTGCCTACCGCTTCTTTCAGATTCCACCTCACGATGGACACCCTTGCGGTTCAGCTAGTGGTTCCCTCTACCAAGCCCACAGCAAACTCACACCGCCAAGTTACCACCCACGCCGGGCACACTAAAACATCGCCCCATATTCTGGAGCGATGTTTTATATAAATCACGATACTTTCTTTTTCAAAAGTCCTATCATGAAGGCTGTCACTACCATACCTACAAGTATAGCAAGAATGTACAAAAGCGGATTTGATACAGCGATTGGTATTACGAATATTCCGCCGTGTGGCGCTCTAAGTTCTATATGGAACAACATGGAAAGTGCGCCTGTAACTGCAGATCCTACCATGATGGATGGTATTACTCTAAATGGATCTGCTGCAGCAAACGGTATAGCACCTTCTGTTATAAATGATGCACCTAAAACCCATGCCGCTTTACCTGCTTCTCTTTCTTCTTTCGTAAATCTATTTTTAAATATGACTGTAGCAAGTGCCAAACCTAAAGGCGGTGTCATTCCTGCAGCCATAACCGCTGCCATAGGCATAAACACATTTGACGCCAAAAGACCTGTTGCAAATGTGTATGCTGTCTTGTTGACAGGACCACCCATGTCAAATGCCATCATGAGTCCTAATAGTGCGCCAAATATGACTGCATTTGTAGAGCTCATGCCTTTAAGCCAATTTGTAAGACCTGTCATTATGGTCTTCATAGGCGTACCAACAACGTATATCATGAGAAGGCCTACGATAAGCGTCGATAATACAGGTAGTATAAGAACTGGCATTAAGCCCTCCATCGTCTTAGGCAATTTTATGGTCTTTTTCAGGTAGTAGACTGTATAACCAGCAAGAAAACCAGATATGATACCGCCTAAAAATCCTGCACCAGTTGATACTGCTAACATACCACCTACCATACCTGGTACAAGTCCAGGTCTATCTGCTATAGAATAAGCCAAAAATCCCGAAAGTATTGGAACCATAAGTGCGAATGCAGAGCCACCGCCAATTTGCATCAGGGCAGCAGGCAATGTCCCTGGCACCTGAAATGCCTTGTATCCCCATAGGAATGAAAGTGCTATGGATATACCTCCTGCTACTACGAAAGGTATCATATATGATACACCTGTCATCAAGTGCTTATAAGCGCCTGTCCTTTGACTGGCCCTTTCTTCGTGAATCTTTTCCACTTTTTCTACGTAATTCTTTGGTTTTTCCATCTTCAATGCTTTTTCAATCAATTCTTTCGGATTTTTTATAGCTTCCTCAACTGGAACTTCCAGTATAGGTTTACCTTCGAAGCGGGACTTGTCGACTTTTGTCGCAGCAGCAATTATGACTGCATCCGCTTCATTTATGTCGTTTTCTGTCAATTGATTTTCTGCCCCTATAGACCCTTGTGTCTCAACTTTTATAGCCACATTAAGCTCTTTACCTGCCATTTCCAAGTTTTCTGCAGCCATATAGGTATGGGCTATACCTGTAGGGCATGCAGTAATGGCGACAATCTTTTTCATCAAAAATCCCCCTTATTCATAATTTTTGAAAGCATTTATGACATCCTCGTAAGTCTCAGCCTTATTTAGTTCATCTCTCACCTCCTCATGCATCAGTGACCTTGAAAGCTTAGCTAAAATCTTAAGATGCAGGTTGTCAGAATCCTCAGGTGCTGCAATGAGAAAAAATAGATGCGATGGTTTTCCATCCATCGAATTGTAGTCTATGCCATCTTTCGACTTTCCAAAAACTAATGAAGCCTTTTTCACTAAACTGCTTTTTCCATGCGGTATAGCAACACCCATCCCAATGCCTGTGGAGAACTCCTCTTCTCTTTTTAATACCACTTCCAAAAACTTGCCTTCGTCCTCAATGGCTCCTTTTGCTGCCAATGGCTTTATAAGCTCTTTCAATACAGATAATTTGTCTTTTGATTTCAAATCAAATATCATCATGTCTTTGTCAAGTATTTCTTCAATCATCGTTTATCACCTTTCTATTACTTCAATCTCAACTTTTTCTTTAAGTTCTTCCACATCTTTTAAAGAACAAGCTTTAGTGCCTTCCCTCATGATAACTGATGTAGATGCAGATGATGCCATCTTTATAGCTTCTTCTATGGAAAGATTCTCGCTTAAGCCATAGGCAAAACCTGCCACATAGGCATCTCCAGCTCCTACTGTCCCTTTAACTTGAACCTTTATGGGTTTTACTTTATACGCTTTATCCTCTGTCACAACGATGCTTCCGCTGCCACCCATCGATACTGCCACAATTGAAATCCCACTTTCAATTATCCTCATGCCTTCTTCAATAATCTCATCAACACTTTCAAGATTTTTCCCTGTCATCCTTCTAAGCTCGTGAATATTTGGCTTTATCATATAAGGCTTTCCTTCTACGCCAAGCTTTAAAGCATCTCCATCAGCATCCAATATGACTTTTACGCCTTTTTCGCTGACTTTCTCAATTATCTGTCTGTAAAAATCTTTATCCATGTTAGGTAGTAAGCTTCCTGACAAAACAATCACATCCGATAAATCAGCATGCTCATTTATGCTCAAAATCAGCTTTTCTATTTCATCTTGAGAAACATCTGGACCAGCTTCGTTTATATCTGTATAAGTGTGTCTAATCTCATCAACTATCTTTATGTTTGTCCTTATATCATTTTTTATTTGTACAAAGTTAAACTTTATCCCTAATTCACTTAGGACATTTTCGATGTACTTGCCGTTTGGTCCCATGAAGCCTAAACACTTAACGTCGCAGCCTAAATTTTTTAAGTTTTTTGCGACATTTACGCCTTTACCGCCTGCATCGATTATGGTTCTTGACACCCTGTTAACTGCACCTATTTTAAATTCATTTACTATTAGCGTCCTGTCTATCGCCGGATTTACCGTCACCGTCGTAACCATCTAATACATCCTTTCCAAAGTTTAGTACATCCACATTGGCCTGTTCATACTTTCTCACTATCTCGTAGTCCAGCTCGTCATCAGTTATAATGGCAGTTATATCGCTTATGTCTGCAAATTTTACAAAAGATTTCTTCCCAAACTTGGTGTGGTCTACAACTGCATAAACTTCATTAGAGACATCTATCATCGCCTTTTTCGTGTTTGCCTCTATGATATCTGGTGTCATAAGCCCGTTCTCATAGGATATGGCATTTGCACCGATAAAAGCTTTGTCGACTTTAAAATTCCTTATCACCATCTCAGCTATAGGGCCAACAAGCGCTTTTGTATTAAGCCTCTCTATACCGCCTGTAACTATAAGCTCAATATTATTGCGGTTTGAAAGCTCTATGGCAATGATAGGAGAGTTTGTCACAACTGTAAGATGTATATCTTGAAGTGATTTTGCAATCATCAGCGTAGTAGTGCCAGCATCAAGGATTACAGAATCGCCTTCTTCTATGAGTGAAGCTGCCATCTTGCCGATCTGCATCTTTGATGGAAGCTCGTAATCCTCTTTCTCAACAAACGACGGCTCGTAATGTGTATGCGTATTCAATATGGCACCGCCATGTGTCCTCTGTATAAACCCGTCTATCTCCAACATCTTTAGATCTCTTCTTATGGTGGATTCTGACACGCCTAAGATCTCACTAAGCTCAGACACCGTAATGCTTTTATCCTTGCTTAGTATCTCGGCTATTTTCATCCTGCGCTCTTCCCCAAACATCCAATCACATCCATTCAAAATAGATGATAATTTTTGATTGATTATGCTCAATTATGATTATACAATGAAAATGTTTTTTTGTCAATTGCCTATATATAAGATTTTCACTTTTTTACTACATTATAAATGTAAAGTTTCATTAATTGTTCGCTTATAATAATATTTTTCAAGCAACATCTATTTAAGATCTATTTAAAAATGAAAATGGGGGTTTAAAAAATGATAAATGGTTTTAAGGAAGAATACGGGATAGTGCCAAAGAATTTTTTTGAAAGTCTATCTTCAATATCCGGTTCACAGTTAAAAATCATAATGTACGTCGCAAAGCATACAATAAAGAATGGAAAGTGCATTCCAGTAAAACTTACTATAGATGAAATACAGAAGGGAAAATACGAAAACGGCAAAAGAATAGACAGTGGCACAGGTCTATCTACAGGCATCATAAGTAAAAGCTTGAAAAATGCCATAAAAGACGGATTTTTGGTGTGCTACGTCGACAACGAGGACAAATTGCGGCAAAAGAAATACTACACATTAAGACAAAATACATCCATCGAAGGCATCACGTACAAATATGGCGAAAACGGTAGAATAACCGAATTTTGCGATTGGCAAAATATGACAATCGGTGATTTCACTCATATGCCATACATCGACAAAAGCGAATACGCAGATAAAGAAACTGAAAACCGAATTTCAGATAGTGAAAAGGTAGATGATGTTAAAAACATTGAAAGCATTCCATTTTCAAAAAGTGAAAACAATATGATCATATCAGATATGAATGATATTATAGATATTAATTCTGATAGTATATCTATCAATCATATCAATGATATGATGTATCAAGAAAGTGAAAACGCGCCTAAGTACATAGACAAAGGCATGCTTAAGGACAAGTACCATCTTACAGATGACGAGATGAATCTGTGCATATCTCGCATGAAGGGAAAGGACATAAAATATCCAGCAAAGTTCTTAGAAAAAGTCATACAAAACTACTTAAAAGACAAATCGATACTAAAAGATGCCTCATCATTAAATACGGCACCAAGAAACTACTTTAATTCATATCCACAGAGGAAGTACGACGTAAATGAGCTGGAAAGAAAGCTATTGGAAGTGTCAAGAAAGAGGACTCGACAATAATCAAATGCTTTTTTCAAATAGCAGCTTATCAATCACATAAGATGCGAGAATTATGAGAAGCGGCATGATTGAAAATGCATATCTATTAGTCGGTATAAACATAAGCTGAATAAGCGTCACAAGAATAGCATATATGCCGATAAAACGTATTTCATATTTTCTAAGGGAATAAAATGCTCCAAGCCAACCTATAGCCATCACAAAGCTGTGAATAAGATATATATTTTGCAAATATTGATATTTCGGGTCAAGATCATACCACATGCTTCCGAATATTATATTGAACTTGCCTATTGTATACCATTTAAAATAATAGATGGGGCTTTTCTCAAAGCCTTTTATGATGAATTTGATGACATCCGTAGTGGAGCGAATGTTCTGTGGAACATGCTCTATTCCATTGAAGAAAGGGAAGGCGCCTCCCAACATTGGATTCCAAGTTTGAGTTGCAAATAAAATAAGCTTATGAAGCGTCACAATATTCCTAATCCACCAAGGCATCATGATCACTATGAACCCGATTAAAACCTGCAAAAAATTCCTTACAGTGTAATTTAGATCTCTATTTTGGATGTACATTAAAATGTAAGGTATCACTATAAGCGGTGCTGCAGCAGGTCTTATTAAGATTGCCAGTCCAAATAAGATACCTGTTAAAACATTTATATACGCCTTAGGTCTTTTAAGCGCAATAACCTGCAAATACAAATACACCATGAAAACAAAAGTGTACACTGTCTCTGTAAGAATTAGCGTAGATGCCCATACAAATGTAGGATAAATGGCTGATATTGAGGCAGCCATGAGGCCCACTTTGTTATTTCTGATTTCTCTACCTATGAAAAAAATAAGTAAAACCGTCAATACGCTTAATACACTTTGCACGATCCTTACAGCTTGAAGCGGACTACCGTTAGAAAAGCCAAAAATCTTGTAGATTAAAGCGAGAAATAAAGGATACCCCGGTGTCACATAAGCATTTGGAGAATTTGACATATAACCTAAGAAGCCTTTTGTCAAAAACTGTTTCACCATTATGTCGTAATTCTTGGCATCACCTGAAAGGGGTGGCTGAATTACTTTGTAGACAAATAGGAATCTCAAATACAAAGCAATAGCTAAAACAGCAATCAATGAAACAGCGACAAAAAACTTCTTTGAGCTAAGTTTCAGTTTAATAGCCATGATTACCTCCTATCTTAACGCAATCAACGATGCACCTGCGAAGATGAGAACTACGCCAATCCATCTTGTCATTGGTATGGTCTCTTTAAATATGAGCCATGCCACAAATACTCCTAAAGCATAAGCAGTGCTCTGCAAAGGATAGACGATGCTGAATTTTCCTTTTGCAAGAATGTATAGCCACAAGACAGTAGCTAATGCGTATACTATTATCCCACTTATGACGTACGGCGACATGAGTGACATCAGTACGCCTTTAAAACTGCTGGCACTTCCAATGCCTATTTTCCAAAGCACTTGTCCCGTCACCAAAAGCAAAACATTTACTGCAACAAGTAAGTATATCAATCGCCTTTGCCTCCTTCTACATCTCTGCTGCTTTTTTCTACCATATTCTTTAATATGGCCACTTCCTGCGTCAGTTTAACAATGCTTTCCGTCTGTTTAGATATTATCAACGTAAGGTGAAAACAGTATGAGATGATAAACAGAAGTCCCAAGAGAAACAGGACAGACGGAGCATAATAAATGTGAAGCATACGGCTTAAAAGATTTAAAAATCTCAAATTGGCTGATATTACAATCATAACTATAGAAAAAAATATCCAAAATAAGCTGTACTTCTCTAAAAGATTGCCTTTTTTTATCTCAACTACGATTATAACTAAGAACAGTATGCTAAAAATTAAAGAAAAACTGTAGACATTAAAAAACACAAAAAGACCTCCTATGCTTTTTGTTGTTCTTTGGTTTTGATGCAATTTATCAGTATCGCCAGCGTCACCTTTACCATATAATAAATTGAGCGCCTAAAATTGATAGAAGAACGTCCGCCCAATCTCTCATACATCTCAACAGGTATCTCCATGATTTTAAATCCGCTTTTGCTAAGCCTTGCTACAACTTCGACTTCCGGATAATCCTGAGGATAGCTTTCGCTAAAGTACTTAATGACTTTCCTGTTAGCTGCTCTAAAGCCTGATGTAGTATCATATATGGCTTTTCCCGTCAAGGCTTTTAATAAAAGCGTGAAGAAATATGAACCTGTTCGCCTCAGATACGATCCTTTGTAATTAGTCTTTGAAACATACCTGGACCCTATCACAAGATCAGCCTTATCTTCTAATATGGGCTTTATAAGCTTATCTATGAATCTTGCATCGTGCTGCCCATCTGCGTCAATCTGTATTGCTATATCATAACCATACCTGTAAGCGTACTTATATCCTGTCTGCATACATCCACCGATCCCAAGGTTAAAAGGGAGATCTATGACTGTGACACCATTGTTTTTAGCGATAAAGGACGTCTTATCGCTGGAACCGTCATTGACAACGAGTATATCTACATCTTTATTTACTCTCTTTATGTTATTGATGACGCTATCGATGGTCTTCTCCTCGTTGTAAGCCGGAATGATGACAATGACATTTGGCAATTTATTCAACTCCCATCACATTAATACACATTTCATTATATCATAAATTTATCACACAATTAAATTTTACCTTATTTTTACATGACAATCTGCGTTAGGCCTTCTTAAACACCCAAAGCTTGCTGCCTACAAAGTTTATCATCATTGAAAACAATGTGGCAATCACCTTGGCAGAAATGACTCCTACAACCGGCTTTAGTGGATACAGGATAGAAAGAGATACCGCTAATGACACACCATTTACAGCGATAAATTTGAATACTTCGTATCCATGCGGAGTTGATTTGTCGCCAAATGTCCAATACTTATTCATGATAAAGCTGTTTACAACACCACAGCTATAAGATATCACCTGCGCCGCCATGTAGTACATCCCAAAAAACGTAAGAACGGTGAAAACCGAAAAATCCACCAAAGTATTTACTATGCCTACAAGATTAAACTTTATAAACTGCAAAAACCCTGCTTTGCTATTATCTTGTTTCTCCTGTCTTTCCATCATCAAAACCCACCTTTCTGGCTATGATGTACAATGGTCTATCCCTTACTTCATCGTATATCCTTCCGATGTACTCTCCGAATGCTCCTAAGACCGAAAAGTTTAAGCCGAATAAGATCATATTTACAGCTATGACTGTATTTTCTATCGATACATCAACGCCTGCGACTTTTAAGACAAGCTCTACAATCAAATACGCAAATCCTGTTACTAACAGAAAAATGCCCAAATTCAAAGGCAATTTAAGCGGTGCATACGAAAACGACGTAATACCGTCCATGGCCAGCTTAAGCATCTTTTTAAGTGTGTATTTCGTTTCACCTGCAAGCCTTGGATCTCTTACGTATTCTACACCTATCTGCTTAAAACCTACCCAGCTTACAAGCCCTCTTATATACCTGTTTTTTTCTTTTATTGATGTCATAGAATTCATTACATCACATACTTTTCTATCTATCAAGCGAAAATCACCTGTATCAACAGGTATATCCACATTTGTAAGGCTTTTTAGCAATCTGTAGAAAACCCTTGCCGTAAAAAGTTTAAAGAATGACTCCCCTTTTCTCTCCGCCCTTTTGCCGTACACAACATCGTATCCTTCCTTCCACTTCTCGATCATCTTTAATATCACTTCAGGTGGATCTTGCAGGTCTGCGTCGATTACGATGATTGCATCGCCTTTGGCATTGTCCATGCCGGCTGTTATGGCTGTCTGATGCCCAAAATTTCTCGAAAAGCTTATAAGCTTCACATTTCTATCATTCATGCTTATCCCACTTAGAATCTCTGCTGACTTGTCATGGCTGCCGTCATCTACAAATATAAGCTCGTAAGTCTCATCAGTTGAGTCCATGACTTTTTTAAGCCGCCTGTACGATTCTTCAATAAGAAGTTCTTCGTTATACACAGGTATGACAACAGAATACTTTATATGAGACATATCTATCCCTTCTTTCAAAATATTTATGTCCAAGTGTCAATGTCAGTTGACATTGACACCTTTAAGATCATAGAGTTCTCCAAAATCTCTGCTAAATCCTCCGAAGCCAATGCCTCCTTGAGTAGAATTTGTGCTGCTCCACTGGCTTATAGGCACAAGTTTTCCATTTTCTCTTACCCAGTTCATTATCTCACTGTTGGAGCCTCTGTCCATTCCGCCTGTCATCACATACCTTACTTCGCCTTTTTTCACAAGCTCTTTAAACTGACTTAGGGTTAAAATATTGTCAGATCCTGAGAAGCCTCCTAATGCCATCACAGGTTCACCTGTCTTTATGATTATGCTATCAGCGCTTTGTGATGATGATACGACTAATAGATACTTTGCGCTGCCTTTGTTTTTCTCAAGGAAGCTTATAAGCTTAGAATCTGTGCTGCCATTTATATCTCCGCCACCGAAATCAAACCTATTTCTACCTGTCATAAGCTCTAATCCTGCAGATGGCATTGTACCGTTCATAGGATAAAATAGCGTCGTGGCTGACCAGATAGTAGGCGCTATCAAAAGCCCTATTACACCTACTGTAAGCATCGCCTTTTTGACTTTAAATCCGCCATTCTTAGCAAAAGTCATCAATGACAAAACTACTGCCGATCCGATAGAAAGCACTGCAACAGACAACATGATGTACTTTGTAATGTTAGATGTATTGTAGTGGTAGTACAATATTAGAAGTTCGACTAAGCTGTCAGCCACAAATGATAAAGGCAAAAACCACGACTTTGTACCGCCATCTTGGTACATCTCCCACATTGAAACGATGCTTATGCCTGTAAGTGCCGCTATAGGAGGTGCCATCATCGTCAAATAGTACGGATGGAACATGCCTGTTGTAAAGCTAAAGTATATAAACACAGGTACAAGCCATGAAATCCACAATATCAATGAAAGCTTCCTACCATCATCAAATGGCCTTTTAAGCCTTTTTCTTAAAATTTCTGCTAAAAATCCGAAGATGGCCATGGGGAAAAGCCATATTATCTGATCAGACAAACTGTTGTTTGAAAAAAGCCTCAATATGCTGGCTTTTTCATCTCCGCCGAACATACCGCCCATTCCGCCTCTATTGCCATTTGGCCTTCCAAAATTGCCGCCTGCGAAATTTGGATTTGCACCATTTTGCCCATTAAACCTTGGAAAATTGCCTTGGTTTGCAGGTGGTGTGTTTTGAGCGCTATTTGAGCTACTGCCATTCTTAGTAGCGCTTGACACCGTATCTACTGACGTCCTTGATGTACCTTGATTAAATTGACCGTTGAAATTGCCAAAATATCTTCGGAATTCTCCGCCATTGAAGTTTCCTATACGGCCGCCGCCAAATCCACCGCCGAAACCTGTGTTTCTGCCAAGCCCAAGCCTTTCAAGCCCATTGTGGCCTATAATAAGCTCTAATTCTGAATTGTCTGTGCTGCTGCCTACATAAGGTCTCATGCTTTGAGGAGTCATGTCAACAATGATTGCCCACGAAAGGGATACAATAAGTAACACAACGGTAGCCAATGACAGATAGCCGATCCTTTTCTTAACGCTTATCTTCGATGCTAAGATGTACGTTATATACACTGCTGGAATTATCATGTATGCTTCCAGCATCTTTACATTAAAGCCAACGCCTACTAAAAATAAACTTAACAGCAAATACTTAAGTTTACCTGTATCTAAAGCTTTCATAAAGGCCAAAACTGCAAACAAAAGAGTCATAAGCAACATATTGTCTATCGTGTTGTTTCTGCTGTCTGCCACAAATACAGGTGTTGTGGCTAAAACCAATGCTGATATAAGCCCCGCTGTCTTGCCAAAATACCTTTTAACGAGGACGTATATTAAGGCTACTGACACGACGCCTGCTATGGCCTGCGGCAGCAATATGCTTATGCCGCTAAAGTCAAATATCTTGGCAAAAATGGTCTGTATCCAAAATCCCAATGGTGGTTTGTCTATCGTGACAAACCCAGCCGGATCATATGAAACAAAGAAAAAGTTCTTAAGGCTCATGCTCATGCTTTTTACACCTGCAGCGTAATACTGGTTTGCGTATCCTTCAATGCTTAAATTGGTAAAATTCAATATTGCTGATAATAGTAAGATTAAATACAAGCCGATATTGTCTTTATTAAACTTCAATCTTTTCATTGTTCATCCTCCAATCTATTAACCAATTGTAATAATTTTATCGCTCATATAAGCTTCGTGTTCTATGTATCTTCGATTCACTTCCCTCGTTTTGCTAACGCCGTCTATGCGTTGTGACGGCTTTCGCTAACGCTCATACGCAAAACTTCGCTACGTTCATCGGATACATTAACGAACACTCCGCAATATATTCGCTCATAAAATTATTACAAATTAAGTACTTGCTTGAATTCTATCGTTCATATAGGCTTATTCCATATATCTCAATATAACCTCAGAATGTCTTATAAGTTTCAAATAGTTGTGTGAATTTCGTGTGATTCCATACCCAAATCAGCAATGTAAATCTTATTTAATACAGCCACATCATAAGATACTTTTACAAGATAGACGGCAATTACCACATTTGCCAATGAAACCATCATAGGTATAAACCCAAAAGAATTTCTCAAACCTCCAAACAGGACGTAATACATGTTTAAAAAGCTTGTTACGCTGAAACCGATAAAGAGCCCAAATAGCCTCATGTCTTTCACATACAAAAATGCCAATATTGCTAATGCTGCAGCAGGGAATAAGTATCTTTCATGCATCCCTGTTGAAAATGTAAATACTAAAGCGATCTGCAAAAGCGCTGCAAGGTATGCAAAGTTGCTGTTTTTCCCTTTGATGTATATAAACCAAGAGAACAATGTAGTCAAAACTATGAATATAAACCCCCATGTGCTGTAGCTAAATACAAACAATCTTGTGCCAGAATTCACGTAGTTTGCTCCCAGCAATCCATAGAAATTGAAGCCATTTACAGATACGTAAGGATACTCTGAAATAGTCTTTTCATATAGCTTAAATATCCACAAGGGATCTTGACCTATGGCAAACGGAACTAATACTATAACTGCCGTAACCAATGACGCCACAAGAGCCTTTAAGAAATTTTTCAGACTTCTCTCATTTACGATCTCGAAAAACAAGACCGGCGCAAATATGATTCCCTGCGGCTTCATAAGCACTGCTGCTGTAAAAAACACCGATGAAAGCCACAGATTTTTCTCTGACAAAAAGTACACCGCCATTATCACAAGCATCGTGAAAAACGAATCAACCTGTCCCCAAGCAGACGAATTTATGAATACGGCTGGATTGAAGATGTACAAAGCCGACATAAACGCACTTATGTTTTTTGCAAAATGCTTATTTGCTATTTTGTATATGATGTAAGATGATGCAATATCAGCTAAAATCGATGGAAGCTTCAATAGCACGTTGTAGTAATGCGATAGATTTCCAATTGAGGCTATCTTGCCTACTAAGTAAAGCACGTAGATGTAAAGTGGTGGATAATCACAGCTTGGAGTATTTTTGTAGAAGTTTAAAATGTCCTGCGATGCAGACTGTGCCCAGCTTCTAAAAAGCCCTATATCTCCTGAAAAACCTTCAATAGTTGCAGCTATGTAAAGCCGCATAAAAAATCCTATCAAAAATAGTGAAGCAATTATAAATGCGTCACTTTGGAAGTCAAGCTTAAACTTTTTATTCTTCAAAGCATAGTAGCTTAAAATAAACAGCAAAAAGACGATCGCCGCGTATGCCATTATATACACGCCGTACTTTGATGATGTTCCCCTAAATCCCCCAAAATCTCCTCTGCTATGAGGCATCTGCCATTGGGATTGACCATTTTGTCCATTCCCTTGAGAAAAGTTGCCTCTTTGCCAAACACCTTGATTTGTGTTTCCACTTTCCCAACTTCTATTTGTGCTGCCTTGTGTGAAATTATGCTGAAAATTTCCCCTAAACCCCTCTGTGCTTCCACTGTAGTGGTACAGTGAATATACACTTAAAATTATTGACAAGACCAAGACAAATGCCAAGCTGTACTTTGCCACATTTTTACCCATCGCCTTATCTCCTTTTCTTTTATTCTGCCTATAAGAAATTATAAGACTTAAATGTTGCAAAAAAATTAAAAAAATGTGTGATTTCTGTGTGAAAAAAGCAACCAGCATACGCTGATTGCTTTTCTTCACAAAAATCACACCTTACATTTAATTCTGAAAGATATCCTTCAATTCAATTTCCAATAATTCAAAAATCCTGACCTTTATTCTGAAAGATATCCTTCAATTCAATTTCCAATAATTCAAAAATCCTGACCTTTATATTGTCTTCTTCTGAATATACTTCAGGTCTTTGGTATTTGCCATCCTCACCTAAATAGTAAGAAAGTACAGTTTTTTCATCAGGAAATACGATCCAATACTCTTTTACTCCTGCTTTTTCGTACAAATAGAATTTTTCCTTTAAGTCTCTCTTTAATGTTGAAGGAGAAACTACCTCTATAATCATATCTGGGCTTCCTTTACAGCCTTTATCATCCAGCTTACTTGGATCACACACTATCACTATGTCAGGCTGAACTAAATTTGTCACATCATCATCACTGACATTTTCAGCAAACAATCTTACATCAAATGGTGCGCTGTAAACTTCACAAGTTTTTCCTTTTAGATAATTATGGATAGAGGCAAATAATTCTCCTACAACTTTCTGATGTTTCCGCGTCGGTGATGAACTCATATTATACGGAACTCCATCTATAAGCTCCCATCTCTCATCATTAGCCCAGCTCAAATAATCTTTGTATGTGTATTTTATATGTTCATCTTTATCTGCAACTGCCATATTTTTCACCTCTTTTAATAACAAAACTGCCCACATCCTTTTATAATAATTATACCACTAATTGTAAATTTAAAACTATTCTTAATTATGGCTATAGTTTAAGGGATATTTTATTATGAAGCTTACGCCTTTTTCCCTATTTACAGCTTTTATATCGCCATTGTAAAAGTCTACGATTTTCTTCGTTATGGCAAGTCCTAAACCGAAATTTCCCGTCTTGTCCTTGTACATTCTGTCAAATATATGGCTTATGTGCCTCTCATCGATCTTTGGCCCGTCATTGTATATGTCAAGATAAGCATACTGGCCTTCTTTTTTAAGCGTCACTTTTATCACTTCATTGGCATACCTTAAGGCATTATCAAGAATGTTTTCTATGCTGACTTCTATCTTGTCCCTATCACCCTTTATTATCACCTCATCTAAGCTTAAGTCCCATTCAATACTGCTTTTTATGATTTCAAACCTGCTTATTATGTTATTTACAAGATCCTTTAAATTTATATAGTCAGTTTTGGTGTCATTCTCCAGCACATAGTCGAGTGTATTCAGATAAAGCATCTGGTTTATTTTCTTTTGAAGCCTTATGGCTTCGTCCTTAATTATGGTTGCAGTCTTTTCCAATGAATCGATATACACACCGTCTATTATGGCATCTGCATGGCTCATTATCACCATTACAGGTGTCTTTAGATCGTGCGATATGCTTTGCAAAAATAGCTTTTCTTCCTCGTCTGCCCTTTTTAGCTCTTTCTGCATCATATTCATGGAATTTGCCAGCATACCTATCTCATCTTCTCTGTCTAAATTTATAGGCTCCTTCCAGTCTTTATGAGCTATCCTCATGGTATACTCCTCAAGCTTTTTAAGTGGCTTTGAGATGTATCCTGCTATGATTATAGACGTAAAAAATCCAATGATGATGAATATTATCCCTATAGCAATGACCAGATAAAGAATAGTATTGTCAACGATATTTGGCACGTACGACACAAGATAAGCTTTATTAGACGAATCGTAATTTACAGTGCTTATGATGAAGAAATATTCCATATTGTTGTAGACTTCTCTATAAAGCTTTTCATTCATGTTTCCGCCTTTTATAAAGCTGGACATCCAAAGTTTAACACCAAGTGAATCAAAGGATGGAGTATGAACGTCTGGTGGAGGCTCTCTGTGATTTATGTCTATAATCAAAGGTCTATTTGCAGTATCAAAATCAACAATGAAATTGTCTCCTCCTCTTAGATTTCTTAATCTGGAAAAATTGTTGTAGTTGCCACTGAAATTATTATTATTTTTAAGAAGCATCTCATGGGAAACTTTTAAATCCTGTATCTTGTTGTTTTCTTCTACTCTCCTGTATGCAAAGATATAAAGCATAGACAGGCTGCAGACTATGATAAGTATGACAGCGGTAAATGTCATCCATATTCGCATCGCAAGTGAACGAAATCTAAATATCTTCTTCATGATTTACACACCAATTTATAGCCGTATCCGTATACGGTCTCTATATTCAATCTATCCACTTTCTTCCTAAGCCTTCTTATGGTGTCGTCAACCACCCTGTCAGAGCCGAAATAGTCCTCTCCCCAGACGTTATTCAATATCTGATCTCTTGAAACCACGATATTTTTATTTTTTACAAGGTAACAAAAAAGCTCATACTCCTTATTCGTAAGCTGTATCTCATTATCGCCTAAATAGACAGTCCTTTGCTTCTCATAAAGCGTATAATCTCCCACTTGCAAAGCATCATCGCTGCCATCTTCTTCTTTTCCGTATATCCTCTCCATAAGCTTGTTTGTCCTAATGACAAGCTCCCGAGGCAAAAAAGGCTTTGAAAGGTAATCATCGCTTCCAAGCTCTAAGCCTACCACCCTGTCAAGCTCCTCATTTCTGGCTGACATAAATATAACTGGCGTGGACTTGTTGTGCTCCTTTATGGCTTTTATAAGCTCATATCCATCTACATCAGGAAGCATTATGTCAAGTATCCATAGGTCAGGCATGTCATTTATCCACTCCATCGCTGTGCTTCCATCAAAAAAGGTAGTAACACTATATCCTTCCCTCTCAAGATACTTCTGCAAAAGAAGGTTTAGGCTTTTCTCATCCTCTACAAGATATATCTTTCTCGGCAACTTAATCACCAGCTTTTACACTATACTTACTTTGTCTATTATTTTATCACATAAAAATAACAAATGTATAAAGAAATTGTGTGAAAGGTATGTGAAAATAAAAAACATGGCGAATAGATAAAAGTCCGCCATGTTTCGGTAGAAATGATTCGATTTTTAGGCATAAAAAAGTCCTCCAGAGGAGGAGGACTTTTGGATTAAACTTTAGTTGCTTTTATTATTTTGCATATACTATAGCTACTACTCTACCTGTAGCATCGAAATACAAATTAACTAGTGTTCCAGTAGATGCTATATCAGATGCATATCCTAATGAATATGTTGTAGGTGATGCCAAGTTATCAACAGCTATAAACTGATATCCTGGTGCTAATGCAAAAGATTGTGTTCCAACTTTTATTGTCATATTTACAGTATTTATATCGCTATTGTAAACTGTTACTGATGTCATACCATTTGTTGTTGCAGCTTTAGCATCCACAACCTTGCCAGTATTATTATCTATTGTCAAAGTATAAGCAGCACCTTTAGCATAAGCTGTCCCTGATGTGCCCGTTGTACCTGTTGTATCGTACGTTGTTTGAACGCCATTTACATAAGCAGTTATTCTATCAAATGTGCTACTTGAAGTTGTAACAGGAACAACATTTGTTATATAAGCATTAACTGTAGATGTATTACTTGATACAAATGTTGGGTTATACAACAATACTGCTTTTACGTTGTTTACAGTGTCATAAGCAATTGCTTGAACTTGATAACTACCACTTGTTAAGTCAGACAGCTTTGCAACTGAATAGTTACCACTAGCATCAACTACAAATATAGCTGTACTAGCACTTAAATAGCCGTATTGACTATTATTATTAAGGATTCCACTATTAAATTTCAAAGTATTTGTTGTTGTATCAAATGATGCACTTTGATTGCTAGCAAAGTTATTAATTGACACGCTGTTAGCATCTGATATTGTACCAGTGTTAGTACCATATACATTTGATACGACTGTCTTGTCACTATTAAATGTAAATTCTACTAATTTGTCATTATATACTGCTCCATAAACATTTGTTGGATCCCATGTATAAACAGTATCGCTTCCATCAGATGTTAATAATTCTATCTTTGATGTAAGTTTTGAACTTGTATTGCTATTATTTAAAGCTATAGCAAAATTAGTTGATACTGTTGATGTACCTAAGAATCTGAATATCTTTCCATCTTTGTCAAGTACAAATGTACCAGAATCACCGACACTTGCTATGTTGCTTGATGCATTATATGAATCTGTTAAATCGTATGATGTTCCGTCAATCTTTATCGAAGATGTACCTGCTGTTTCTGTAACTTTACCAGTAACAGTCTTTCTTACAACATACAAGTACAAACCAACTTGATTGCCGCTATCATCATACTGCTTGCCATAGTACAATACATCATTAGCTTTTATATCTGTTAAGCTTGATACATCGCCAGCAACTGTCACAGGATATGCGTTTCCGTTGCTGTCAACTAATGTATAGTTACCACTATCTGTTGCAATATAAGTTGCACCTGAAGCAACATTTGATGTTACTAACTTACCATATTCACCATTTGCATCTGGATATTCATAAGCTGTAACAACTGCATAGTTGTAAACTGGATTGCCATTGCTGTCATCTTTATTGCTTATGAATTTAACACTACCATAAGTTGGCACTTTGCCATTAAGGTGTGACCAATTTGTCAAATAATTGTTGTAGAGAATATAATCTGTGTTTGCTAATGACAAACCTGTATCTGTAGGTGTTGTTGTGCTATTGTCATATACTTCTCCAGATACTATTTTAGCATTGTCATATTCTTTTACTGGATTTGTATTCTCTGAAACATATACTGGTGTTCCATCGCTTGTGAAATATACATTTACGTCTTCACCAACATATTGTGAGAAATCAATGTTTCCTGCACTCTTAATTACAACCTTTTTATTTGTAACATCGTACAGTTTAACATTGCCTGTACCAGCATTTGATTGATTAGCTGTAGCTAAAACTACATATTCTGTTGGTGTAGCAATCTTTGATATTAAATCAATTTCATTGCCACTCTTATCTGTCTCTTTTACTAAGTTACCATTTGTATCATATGTGTACAAAGGCAAATCTAAAGCGTTGTTTACTAATATAGCCATTTGGCCACGATTTATTGTAGCATTTGCTGATAAATTAACACCATTTGTTAATCCTACATCAGCAGCTTTAGCTATTACGCCATATGGCCATGAAAGATCTCCTGTAATACCCAATGCTCTTAATAACATAGCAAGAGCTTCTGGATATGTTACAGTATTGTCTGGTCTAAATGTCCCATCTGGATAACCACTTGGATCAGCAATATTTATATCGCCTGATGCCCAATAGCTTGCTGGAACATCTTTAAACTTTGTTGGACCTACTGCTACTTTTGCAGCATTTTGTAAACCTTCTGCTGCATTAACAAAAGCGATCATCTGTGCTCTTGTCACAGCACCGTCAGGTTGGAATGTGCCATCTGGCATACCTGATACTAAACCTAACTGCTGCAGACGAGCAACTGCACTCGCATACGGTGCACTACTGCTCACATCGGAGAATGTTCCTGCAAAGCCTACTGCCATTGCACTGAACACCAATGTGAACGTGAGAACCACTGCTATTAACTTTTTAAGGTTCTTCATGGAATAAATCCTCCTCCTTAATATATAATGTATATTTTTCTTTTGAAAGGTGGTACCTTCCAAAAAGCTTTTGACTATGTAGGGTGGCTCTTTGCCAACCTGAGTTAATTATATCATCGTGTCAATCATGAAGTCAATAAATGTTACCATTTTGTAATAAATCTGTAATAATCGATTAACAATGCTTATGTCACCAAATAGTGCATTAATTAGATATATACGACAAACTTTTAAAATATCCTTCTCAAATTTAACATAAAATTATTAACAAATTATTAAATTTTTAGTCCAAAATTGGTGCAACTTTTATTTCGAACATCCTGTTCCATGGATATTCTACATCTGCGCCTTTTATCTTGATACCGCAATCGTCGTATATAGACATAAGCATATCGAGATACGGTTTCATCTTTTCTCTTAGCACTGCGTCTGCTTCACTTTTGTTTGTCAAATTGTCTGGGTTTAACCCATTTGATTTTGCCCAATTTTGCATCGCATCTCTCACTATGCTTTGGTATATGTAGTCATCAGCATATCTTATGAATGCAAATGCATAATAGTATTTCTGCATATCTTCTAAAGCATTTTTATCCTTTTTCGTATCAATATATGATTTTATGCTTAGCTCTGCTACCACTGTCCCTATAGTGTTGCTGGGAGTATTCCAGCCAGAATATGCGTCGACATTGGTAATAAGCTTATCTTTAAGTATCTCATCTACAAGATCTTTATCACCTCCGTTTGTCTTGGCTACATCTGATATACCAAAATTTTGTCCACTAATTTTATATTTGCTTACTACATTTTTTATTCCTGTTTTGTAATTTTTGTGCATGTGAATGTAGATGATATTTTTTGCATCTTGCGACACCACCCCACCTATGTAGCCTATCTTCTCCTCTGTTATCTCTTTTACTGTCCCGCCCTCAAAAGGCAAATAACTATTTTCATCGCCACTTTCTTCGTACACTATCTTATAAGATGGTTTTAAACCATTTTCTTCATTCAATATTTTTGCGACAGTCATCATGCTTATTTCGTCTGCACCATGAAGCATATAGACATTTTTGTAATCTTTAATGGCACTTTTTAGATCATCATAGGAATATTTAAGCATGCTTTTCATGGTGGTATCGTCAAGGCCGATTGTCAAAGTGACATTTGGCTTTAAATCTGACACCATTTTTTCATTTATAAGAACCTCCGAGGCTATTACAGACATGTAGTTAAACAAATAAGATGGCATGCTTAATTTCAATCTCTCAAGCGTCTTTGTATCATTCTCTGATATGGCTTTTTTTATTTGAACATAATAATTTATATTAGCATTATTTTGGACGTATATTGTGTCCTGCTGATAAAGAACTGGTGATACCTGTGACATTATAGATATTAAAAAAAGCCTTTTATTTCCCGACAAGCCTATTATCTCTTTTAATCTTTCAAGGCTTTCTTTGTAATTAATATCATTAATATAATTTCGCGATCCTATAAGACCACCTGATATAAACTGATTTGTAGATATTATGATAGCACTTACGTCAGGCCTTTCTACAGCTCCTTTAAGCCAATCATAAATCATATCTTGGTTGCTTTTTTTCTTGTAATTGTCAAGTGCATCCATAGGAGGTACTAATAGCTCTTTTCCGCCTGCCTTTGCTATTATCTCTACATTTTGAAGGGATACAGGTCTTGTATCAAGAGGAACAAAAACTATCTTGTCTTTTGACACATATTTCATACTGTCTTTATAAGATGTGTCAATGGAAACTATGCTTATTGTTATCATAAGTATCATTATGAATACAAAAAATTTCTTCATTGTCACCTATTTCTCCTTTTATCATTTATCAACCATCGTCCACGCTTTCTATATTATTTTACAATATGTTGTGATATAATGCTATTGCGAGGTGAAATAAGTGAAGAAATACATGATTGTTTTCTCTTTAATTGTGATAATTGCCGCATTCGGTTTTTATAGGTATGAGAAAGCTGAAAATTTAAAAAAGTGCGTCCCTGTCCTTATGTATCACAACATCTACGCTGGAAATATCCCTCCCAACAAAAGCGGTGTGCTTATCACTCCACAAAACTTTGAAAAGCAGATTTTGTACCTTAAAAGCCATGGGTATGAAACTATAACTGTAGAGGACTTATATAACTTTATGAAGTACGGCAAAATGCTTCCAAAGAAGCCTATACTTATTACATTTGACGATGGGTATTTGGGAAACTATAAATATGCGTATCCATTATTCAAAAAAATCGGGTATAAAGGTGTCATAAACGTCATAGTAAAGAATGTACCATCACCTACCAACAAAGTGGTGACTCCATATCCGCATTTTGACTGGATAGAAGCGAAAGAGATGTCGTCAAACGGTGTAATGGAGATCGAAAGCCATACATACGATTCTCACAAGTATGCGAAAAGCGGAAATCATAATATACCTATGCTGGCAGGACCTATAGATATAAATGGAAAGCTTGAAACGATGGATGAATACAGAAAAAGGATAACGGATGATCTTTCAAAGGCAAAAAAAGAAATAGAAAAAAACTTAGGGAAAGAGGTCATTGCTTTGGCATACCCGTATGGTGTCGGCAGCGATACGTCTAAAGATGTGGCGGCATCATTAGGATATAAAGTAATATTTACGATGGAAGAAGGCGTCAATGTGTATAAAGGGGACACATACGCAGTGAAGCGTATAACTGTGAGAAATACTGATACAGGAGAAGATATAGTAAAAAAAATAGAGATGTATGAAGGAAAGTGAATAATCACTTTCCGACGACAGCCACACCAAATTTTTGTTTTTTAATAATCATTGCGAAAAGATAAGACACTGCGTAAATCAGTATAAATGTCATTATAATGTAAATATCGTATAGATATGGGTTGCCTGTATTTAAAAAGTGATTTACCACATCTAAAAATAGCGGATGTGACAGATATATGCCAAATGAAAGCTTGCCTGTACTTGACAATATTCCGCTTAAAGCATGGTAATTCAATATCTTTGTCGACAAAGTGAAAAAGAACAGCGAAGCTAAAAGTGCAAATGTATAATAATAAATATTGTACAGGTTAGAGTCTATATGCTTATTTGCAAATGCCCTAAGGGATATGTCAACAAAAAGATAGCCAAATAAAATTGCGGCAAAAAACGAATTAATCAATCTTTTGCTGGAATGTTCTCCTAACTTATGTATGTTTTCACCGACATACATGCCTGCGATTATAAATGATATGTATGTTATAAAAAGATCGCCAGAATTTTGGTAATATCTACTTATGAAGTATTTGAACAGCAATATACTTGCTGCCTGAAGTATTATAATAGATAACACAATCGTATGTATGTTTTTATTTATGAGTCTATATATATAAAGCAGTACAGGAAACAAAACATACAGTTGTACTATTATGATTATGAAGTAGAGATGGTAAAACATGCCACCAAAGAAGATATTTTTAATTGTCAATATCGATCTTAATGGCACATGATGTACTATATGCAAATATGCACCGTATATTATTGTCCAGACAGCATACGGCATCAATACGTTTTTAAGCCGTCTTTTGTAAAATAACTTCCAATCACACCCATCGCCATAATTGTGCATAAGAAGCATAGCTGATGCGAATATAAATGCTGGCACTGCAAACTGTGTAAGCCTGTTTATAATAGCAAATATGATATAAGATAAAGATGATTTGTTTAATTGAACAACAGCATTTGAAGTAGTATGTATCATCAAAACCGCTATTATAGCTATCCCTTTAAGTATATCGATCTCGCCTATGCGTGATTTCGTCATCAATCTCTCTCCTTAAAAATATCATGTGCAACTCATATTAGTTTCTGACCTAAAAACGTACCTATAGAATTAATGTACTTTTTAAAGTCAATTAAATTATTTTGTAGGATACTATAAATTTCTTCCTCATTGACATCATCATAAAAATGTACGATTCTATTGCGAAACTTCGCCATTTGCTTATATGTATTTACCATATCAATAGGCAGAATATTGTATTTCCCTAGAATTTCAAAAGTATCAGCATAAGTTTTTGGGGAATCTAGTCCCTTCCTTGATATGATATGATTTCCTATATCTATCATCGCCTCTATAGCTATTTGCAAATTATATTTAGCAGAGTCATAATATATAAAATCTGATACAAATTCCTTTGGTTTTAAATTTGCAAGTTCTTCAAGATTCTTTATGCAATTTTTTATGATGGTAATTTTTTTTAGAATTTTTTCAATATCATAGGGCATTTTCTTTCAGTCCTTTCAAATAATCGTCGTAAAAAAATTTCATTGTTATTCCATAATCACCGTAAAATTTAAAAACATTTTCTTTAAAATCGGCTAATTTTAAAAAATCTTTGCAATACAATAGATCTCCTGTATAGATTACCTTATGTTTAAACTCAAGAGATGCTTTATTTAGATTTATTAAATCTATATCATCTGTGCCTAATATTTCTGAAAATTTTACTTCTAATGAAAGCTCATCATTAAGGCTTGGCATACGTTCATATAAAACAGCAAAATCGATGTCACTATTGTCATTTTGATATTCCGTCCCATACGATCCAAAGATATACAAAGCTAGTACATTAGGATTTTCTTTTACATAATCTACAAGCAAATCAATCTGTTTTTTGATATTTGTTAAATTTCTCATAACTATCACCAATTTACTAATTTTCATTGTCATTATATCACAAAAAAGGTACAAATCAAAAAAGGACCCAAATGCGGATCCTTATTACTTCATCAACAATGCTGCAGCTATAAAATCCCTGAACAATGGATGTGGTCTTAGTGGCCTTGATTTAAACTCTGGATGGAATTGTGATGCCACAAAGTATGGATGGTCTTTCACTTCTATTATCTCTACAAGTCTATCATCCGGCGATAAGCCTGACAATACAAGTCCTTTTGATGTGAGAAGCTCTCTATACTCGTTATTAAACTCGTACCTGTGTCTGTGACGTTCATATATAAGCTCATCTTTATATGCTTCATAAGCCTTTGTGCCTTCCTTTAGCTTGCAAGGATATACTCCAAGCCTCATTGTGCCGCCCTTCTCGTCTATGTCCTTTTGCTCAGGCATAAGGTCTATGACAGGGTATGGCGTAGCACCGTTAAACTCTGTAGAGTGGGCGTTCTTAAGTCCTGCTACATTTCTTGCAAACTCTATCACCGCACACTGCATGCCTAAACAAAGCCCTAAGTACGGTATCTTGTTTTCTCTGGCGTACTGAGCTGCCCTTATTTTTCCTTCTACGCCTCTATCGCCAAATCCTCCAGGCACCAGGATGCCTTTCGCACCTCTTAAAAGCTCGTCAACCGTATCGTCATTTACATTTTCAGAGTTTACCCACCTTATCTTTACATTGGCGTCGTTGTATATTCCTGCATGTCTTAACGATTCTACAACGCTTATATACGCGTCGTGCAGTTCGACGTATTTGCCGACTAAAGCTATCTCTACTTCTTTTTTCAGATTTTTCTCTTTTTCAACAAATGCTCTCCATTCCTTAAGATCAGGCTCACCTGCCGGTAAGTTTAACCTATTTATGACGTATTCATCTACTTTTTGCCTGTCAAGCTCCAGTGGGACTTCATAGATGGAGTCTACATCGATATTTTCAATGACAGCATCTGGTTTTACATTGCAAAACATGCCAATCTTTTCTTTTATGTCATCTGTAAGAGGAAACTCCGTCCTGCAGACGATCATGTCTGGCTGTATGCCAATGGATCTTAATTCTTTCACGCTGTGCTGTGTAGGCTTTGTCTTAAGTTCACCAGTCTTGCCGAGATGTGGCACAAGTGTGACGTGTATGAACATGACATTGTCTTTTCCTTCTTCGACGCCTATCTGCCTTATAGCCTCTAAAAACGGCAAACTTTCTATGTCACCTACGGTACCGCCTATCTCCACGATGACGCAATCAACATTTTGCTCTTTCCCTACTCGCCTTATTCTCTCTTTTATCTCATTTGTAATGTGGGGAATTACCTGAACCGTAGCTCCTAAATAATCGCCTTTTCTTTCTTTTGATATGACAGACCAGTACACTTTACCTGTCGTTATATTGCTGCTTTTTGTAAGGTTTATATCGATAAATCTTTCATAATGGCCAAGATCCAAGTCCGTCTCTGCACCGTCTTCTGTGACGAATACTTCCCCATGCTGGTATGGGCTCATCGTCCCAGGATCTATGTTTATATACGGATCGCATTTTATCACAGCCACGCTAATGCCGCGGCTTTTTAATAGCCTCCCTAATGACGCTGCTGTTATTCCTTTGCCTAATGATGACACAACACCGCCCGTCACAAATATATACTTTGACATCGTCTCACCTCATCTTTTATTTTATCTTATATCGTGCATTAAATGCGTTTAATTAAGTGAAAGGCATTAAAAAAATCTCTATTCTTAAAAATAGAGACTCTTATCCCTTTAATTTTTTGATAGTTTTTTAAATTTTCTTCGATAATGACTCATCAAAAACACCCCAAAAAAAATAAATACTTTTTTATTATATATGAGATTTTTTTGAATGTAAAGGGGGTTGAAAAATAAAATAATGTGGTATAATATATATAGACAAATTTAAAACCTGTGGACACTTTGCATAGAAAAAGGTGAGGCCGTTACCCTCACCTTTTTCTCGACTATGTACATATCACTTCGTGTACCACTTAATTATTATCTCTAATAATTTAAGCAGTATTTCCGCGACTTTGTACCAGTCTATTTGGCGGTTTTCTCTCCGCCTTCTGCTACCTGTGGACACTTTGTCACCTCCTTTCTTGGAGGCTACCATTATTATATCATACGTTTTTACCTGTTATTGCAATGTTTTTACTGAAAAATGTTTGAAAAATAAAATAATATGGTATAATATATATAGACAAATTTAAAACCAGTGGTCACAATGTTATAGAAAAAGGTGAGGATGGTACCCTCACCTTTTTCTCGACTATGTACATATCACTTCGTGTACCACTTAATTATTATCTCTAATAATTTAAGCAGTATTTCCATGACTTTGTACCAGTCTATTTGGCGGCTTCTTTTCCGCCTTCTTTTGCCACCAATGGTCACAATGTTCACCTCCTTTCTTGGAGGCTACCATTATTATATCATACGTTTTCTTGAGTTATTGCAATGTTTTTACTGAAAAATGTTTGAAAAATAAAATAATATGGTATAATATATATAGGCAAATTTTAAACCAGTGGTCATTGTTTATAGAAAAAGGTGAGGCTGCTACCCTCACCTTTTTCTCGACTATGTACATATCACTTCGTGTACCACTTAATTATTATCTCTAATAACTTAAGCAGTATTTCTGTGATCTTGTACCAGTCTATTTGGCGGTTTTCTCTCCGCCTTTTGCCACCAGTGGCCATTGTTTCACCTCCCTTCTTGGAGGCTACCATTATTATATCATACGTTTTCTTGAGTTATTGCAATGTTTTTGTTTTGATATTATAATTAGTTTATCAATGTAAAGGGGGAAAATATATGCCATCAGATTATCACGTACACATAGAAAGAGGACCGTACACGATTGATTGGCTTAAAAAATTTGTAGATACGGCATTAGATAAAGGCCTTAAAGAGATAGGCATATCAGAGCATGGATACAGATTTGATAAAGGATACGATGCATTTGGAAGCGACGGCTTTAGAGGGGAATGGATTAAAAAGTACAACGGTCAAGACATAGATGAATATGTATCGCTTATAAATGAAGCAAAGTCTATGGGACTTCCTGTAAAATTAGGCATAGAAGCAGACTATATACCAGGCAAAGAAAAAGAGCTTATGGATTTCTTAAAGCCATATCCATGGGATTATGTGATAGGCTCCATCCACTGGATCGATGACTGGGGCATAGATCTTGATGACTGCCTTGATATCTGGGAGTCCTGCGATGTGGACTCTGTATATTTAGAGTATTTTAATATGGTTGAAAAAATGGCTGAAACGGGTATCTTTGACTTTATAGGCCATATCGATTTGGTAAAAATTTTTAAGTACAGACCAACGCCAATGGTTTATGATAAAATAGAAGAAAATATTAAGAATATAGCAAAGACCGGAATAGCTGTGGAAGTTTCAACAGCAGGTTGGAGAAAACCTGTAGGTGAAATATATCCATCTAAAGAGATAATGTCCATGATTAAAAAGTACAATATCCCTATTCTTGTAAACTCTGACGCCCATACGCCGGAAGATGTGGCAAGAGATTTTGACAAAGCATATAATTACGTGAAATCATTTGGAATTGACACACTTAATTATTTTGACAAGAGAAAAAGAATACCGTACAAGATATAAAAATAAAGGCAGGGAGATTTTATTTTCCCTGCTTTTATTTTATAATTTCTTTAATACGCTTCCTTATATTATAAGCAATCTCTAATGCTTTTTTTGCATCATTCTCATTAGGCATACCATCAGGAAGACTTCCTATAGGAGCATCTGGATACCTAGATGGTATATAATACATATCAACAGTTTTTACATCGTCTATAAATTCATCAAAAGCATCTGAAAATTTATTTATAATTCTTATTAAAGTTATTAAATGATGTACTTTAGGCGGATTTATTCCATTATATATTAGATATGCTTTTAAGTATTTTTCTATTGATTGTTGAGAATGAAAGCAAACAACGTTGTATAACTTTGCTTTTAATAATTCATTGGCTGCTTTATAATCATCCTCTGCATAATTAAGCCATTGTTTATATTCATCATGATTTTCTTTCATATAAAACTTTACCTTTCTCTATTACTTCTTTTGTGTAGAATAAATTATTAGTCTCTATAAAACGTCTTTCTTCCTCAGGCGTATATACAAAAAAGTCAATAGGTACATCAGATTTTATAGCTTTAGAAACATATAATAGCCTATCTATATATCTCAAATCTGTGTTCATTATAACCACTAAATCTATATCACTCCAGACAGTTGACTTTCCATTGGCCATCGAACCAAATAAAATTATTTTTTCAGGATTGCACTTTTCTATAATTGCATCAATTATAATTTTTAATTCCTTTTCCAGTGAATAATCAATTAACTCCGCAGCTTGCATAATAATTCACCTCAAAATCAATCTTTATTATATTATAGCATATATAAGTATATTTTTATGCTGTATACGCTAAAAGGATAAGCATAAGCTTATCCTTTTGCCGTATATAAACCCCTATCCCCATAAAGCAAAAAGCCGCAGTAAAGACTACGGCCGGTTGCACCACTATCTCCGCATAACCCAGGTGCCCAGATACAGGTTATGCTTCACAGAATCCTATATATTTTGTTTATATTTCTAAATATTCGACATAAAACATAATTTTCCTTCTTTGATAAAAAATTTTTTTACACTCAAAGCTATAAAATGTGCATAGTGTACATAATATACATAATATGATATAATGGGAGGTGATAGGGGGAATGAATAAGATGTTTACAGTTAATGCTACAGATGTACGCAAAGAATGGGCAGATTTCATCAATTCAGTTGTTCGGGAAAAACCTAAAATTATAAAGCGAACAAAGGATTACGTCTTTGTTTCTAATATAGACATGATTAAAGAAATGTTAACAGCTTATACTTTTACAGCAAATGTTCTAAATGAAGATGATGGTACTGTAACAATTTCTTTAAATGAAATCGACATTGTTGTCAATGGCAAAGACGAAAATGAAGCATTAAATTTACTTGTTGCTGACATGATTGAATATGCAGAAGACTTTTATAACGATTTTCAATATTGGTATTCGGCTCCCAACCGTAGAGAGCATCTACCTTATGTATTAAATATACTGCTACAAGATAATCCTGAAGGAGTTAAAAAGCTTATTAAATGCCAACATGGAAGGAATTAAAGCGCTTTTTAGAAAGAGACGGTTGGGAACGGTGGAAAACGGAAGAATATTTTAATAGCAAGATATAAAAAATCTCCC
>NZ_MSQD01000016.1 GCF_002102475.1 Thermoanaerobacterium sp. PSU-2
TTTATAAATAAACCTATAAACATAGACAAAAATGTACCAATGCCAGATACTAAAGCAATTAGAAGATTACTTAATATTCCGATCCTTATTTTTTTAATCCCATATGCTATGGCCACAGTAAAGTTATCAATATTTGCTGATATTGAAAATAATAAACTTGATATAACATGCATAACAAAACCCCCCTATTTTAATGTGTCTTTATATTATATTCTTCATTTGAGAATTATGTTATCTGAAGCAGATGGAAACAGGTACTTTGGGATTGAATCAATAATGGTAGATAAAACAATAGATTTTTGTATGCTTAACTATATGATTCTATGGGGAGATTTGCAATGAGAACATTTGAGTATGATCTATTTGCTTTTATTTAGAAGATATCCTTGATGTTGTTGTTTTGAGTTGAACTTGTGTCAATAGAGTAGACACAAGTTCAGAAATTGTAATGATTTTTATAATTTGTTTACATCTTATTAACAATTTGTTCATAAAGTTTTGATATTATTTTCTTACAATTATGCCACAAATACGAGGGAGAATTAAAATTGAACAAGAAACTATTCAAATGGAAATATATTTTTATAACTTTTGGGCTAATCATTGCTATTATTATCGCATCAGTTATGAATTTGAAAACTACTTTTGCCAATCTCACAGAGAAAAAGCCTGTTCCAAATAACGACGATCCGGGACAAAGAATACTTGTAGTCGTACCACACCCTGATGATGAATCATTGGGAATGGCAGGTGTCATACAAAAAGCTATCGAATTGAAAAGACCTATAAAAGTGGTAATCGTAACAGATGGTGAAATTAAATATTAAAAAGATACTTTTATGGTTATTTGTAAATTAATGTTTTTATGGAGGAGAAGTAATTTGTTGCTTAGGAAGATTGTATTTTTATTAATTATAATAGAAGTAATCCGGATTGTTGCATTTCCTATGGCTGATCAGCAAAGTCAACTAAATAATATTCAAAAGTCTTTGAATGAGTATAAAACAGAACAATCTCAAATAAACAGTCAAAAAAAGGAAGTTTCAAGTGAATTACAAGATTTAGATAAAAAAATTAATGATACGCAAAAACAATTAAATAGCACAGAATTAAGTCTTTATGATTTGAATTTAAAATTAAATTCTATACAAGTAGAACTTAATAATGCAAAAGAGACCGAAAACAAGCAAAAAGAGTTGTTAAAAGAACAAGTGAATGCAATTTATACATGTGGACAGGTAGGTTATTTAGATATATTGTTTAATTCGAAAAATATAGATGATTTTTTGAACAGATTAGAATTGATAAAAAGCCTTCTAAGTTTTGACAATAATTTGCTTGTTGATTACCATAAACAAACTTTAGTAATTAAACAGAAAGAAAATCAGATGTTTTCTTTACAGCAAACAATAAAAAAACAGGAAAATTTTTTGCAAGATAGAAGTAGAGATTTACAGTATGCATTAGTATCTCGAGAGGGAATAATGAGAAGTTTGGATAAGCAAAGCCAATATATACAAGAGCGGGAAAAAGAACTTGAGAGGGAATCACAACAAATAGAGGATATAATAAGAAGTGAGCAGGAAAAATCTTTAGATGGAAAAATAAATGCAAATTCAAATGGTAAGTTAGCATGGCCTTGTATCGGCCCAATAACTTCTCCATTTGGCTATAGAGGTATAAATCCATATACCGGGCAGCCAAATGATTTCCATCCGGGAATAGATATTGGAGTCCCTGATGGAACACCAATTCGCGCTGCTGCAGACGGAATTGTCAGTTATTCAGGTTTGATGGAGGGGTATGGAAATGTAGTAATAATTAATAATGGGAATGGAATATCTACACTTTATGCACATAATGAAAAATTACTTGTTGTCGTTGGTCAACGAGTGTCAAAGGGAGAGGTTATTGCATATTCCGGGCATATAGGATGGGCTACAGGTCCTCATTGTCATTTCGGCGTTTACGTTAATGGTATTCCAGTTAATCCATTGTTATACTTAAAATGAAATGCTAATTGAAAAAATAAATGTTTTAGGTAACTAAGGAGATTTATCATGCTTGATAGAAAACTTATAAAAAATTTTGATTTTGTTTTATTTACATTAGCTATTCTAATATCGATTATAGGAGTAATTGTAATTACAAGCGCATCTCATGTTGCGGCAACAGGCTCTTTAAAACAGACTATAACCCAGTCAGTTTCAATAGTAATAGGTGTTATTGCTCTTTTGGTAATCACACTTTTTGACTACAACTTATTATCGAATTATTCTTTACAGCTTTATATATTAAACATTTTATTGTTAGTTTCTGTTTTTTTGATAGGAAAAGAGATCAATGGTGCTAAGACGTGGATTGTATTCGGTCCAATATCTTTAGAACCTGTTGAAATATCAAAAGTTTTTTTAATAATTACGTTGGCCAGTTATTTAAAAGATAAAGATGAGATTACAAATTTTAAAGAATTAATTTATCCGCTTATTTTGGTGATTATACCTTCTATCATTGTTATATTGCAACATAGTCTTGGATCGGCACTGGTATTTATTATGATTTTTATTGGTATGATTTTTATATCTGGAATAAGGTTCAGAGTGTTTTCAGAATTAATTGGTTCTAGTATAGCGATTATGCCAATAGTGTATAAGCTATTAAAACCATATCAGAGGAAAAGGCTTTTATCATTTATAAATCCTAACCTTGATCCTTTAGGTGCTGGATATCATGTTATACAGTCGATTATATCTGTTGGATCAGGTATGTTTTGGGGTGAGGGATTATTTCATGGAACAGAGACACAGTTGTTTTTTTTGCCAGAATCACAAACAGATTTTATTTTTTCAGCGTTAAGCGAAGAATTAGGATTTATTGGTTCAGCAACTTTGATTTTACTATATAGTTTGTTGCTATACAGAGCTTGGAAGATAGCATACAATGCTAAGGATAAGTTTGGAAGACTAATTTCGATTGGAATACTATCAATGTTTGCGTTTCATGTCTTTGAAAATATTGGGATGGCAGTAGGCATAATGCCGATAGCAGGGATACCTCTACCATTTGTTAGCTATGGAGGCACTTCTCTGATTGTCAATATGATGTCAATAGGCTTGCTGATAAATATTGGCATGAGGAAAAATAAAATTAACTTTTGAACAGATTATTTTAAATAAATTTTTACACATTGTTCATAATTTTTTCACAAATAGACTATATAATTATACTTGAAAGTTAAAGCCTCTCCTTGACCTCCCTTATTAATAATAGCAGCCCGAAAAATTTTGGGCTGCATTTTACTTTTTAATATTATTTTCTTACAAAAAGTTAACAAATTATTCAACAATTTTTTAAAACTAACGTGTATAATTAATAGTTAAGTACTAATTTATATTTTTCGCTGGAAAGGAAGGATATGATGAAAAAGAAATACATTGCCATCATTGTTGCTTTAGTCCTTATTGTTGGCAGTACAGCTTATTATTTTGCAAAAGTAAGAAACACTCAGAAGACATCAGAAGCTCTATACGCCACAGTAACAAGAGGAAACATAGTCATGCATATAGACGGTTCAGGAAATCTTGATGTGGATAAAAGGGTGATAACGTTAAAAGGCAATGGAACAGTGGCAAAAGTTTATCACAAAGTTGGAGATAAGGTAAAAGCTGGTGAGTTACTTTATCAAATAGAAGATGACAATTTAAACGAACAGGTACAAAATGCTCTTGTAAGTGTACAGCTTGCTCAACAGCAGCTTGATAATGATACTAAAACATATAACGATACTGTGTCAAATCAAAATATTGTATCGCCATATTCAGGAATTGTTGATAGTGTAAATGTTTCAACAGGACAGAACGTCAATCCTGGAACAACTATAGCTACAATTGCCGATTATTCCAATGCGACTGTGAGAGTGCCGTTTAATGGTTCACAGATAGATGATATAAAAGTTGGTCAGACTGCAGATATATATTTATACGACTCTTTCGCAACAGTAACAGGCACTGTGACAGATGTTTCGACGCAAGCCATACCTGTCAATGGAGCACCGTATTACTATGTAACGGTGACATTGCCAAATCCAGGTGCATTGACTGATGGAAGTAAAGTGCAAGTGACAATACATACAAGTGCTGGTGATGAAAGAGCGATTCAAGATGGTACACTAAGTGTCAAGACAACTAATATAGTTTCATCAAAGATACAAGGTACTGTAGCAAGCGTCAATGTAAAGCAAGGACAAAAGATAAATGCTGGTACGATATTAGCGACGTTGACAACTAATGTAGATGATACGGCGATAAAAAGAGATCAATTGAATCTGCAGCAAGCTCAAAATAACTACAATAACCTGCAAAATCAGTTAAATAATTTAAGTATATATGCACCGATTGATGGCGTCATCATTTCACAAAATATAAATGAAGGAGACGAGCTTGGCTCAAATTCTTACAGTGCATCTGCAAGTAGCGGCACAGGTTCAAATGCAAACAGCGGTAGTGGTGCCAACAGCAGTGGTAATGTTGCTGTAAGCAGTTTGTCATCACTGACAAGTCAAGCAGAAACAGCCGTAATAATTAATGATAGCAATTATTCGGTAGATGTACCTATAGACGAAACCGATATTAGCAAGATTAAAGTTGGACAAAAAGTCACTTTGACGACAGACGATTTACCTGGAGAAACTTTTGATGGAACAGTAACGGAAATATCGTCTATTCCAACGATACAAAATAATGTGGCGTCTTATGATGTAACTGTATCGCTGCCTTATACAGATAAGTTGAAATTAGGACAAACAATGAATGCTTCGATAATCGTGGCAGAGAAGGATAATGCGCTTCTATTGCCAATTGAAGCGGTTCAGACTAATGGGAATAACAAATACGTGATATTATATGATGAAAATAATTCGAATAACAGTAACAGAAGAAGAAATATAAGACAAGTTCAAACAGGCCTTTACAACGACAAATATATAGAGATAGTAAGCGGATTAAACGAAGGTGATAAAGTATTGATATTTGGTGCTGCGGCAACTTCGTCAAATGGCAATAACAATCGCACTGGTTTTGGCGGATTTGGCGGCGGTGGCAATTTTGGCAGTAGAAGCTTTGGTGGTGGATCAGGAGGAGCCGGTTTTATAGTGAGACAACAATCTGGTGGGAATAGGAGTAGAAATTAGCTATGGAGAATAACGGCAAATTAAACAAAAATGTCATAACCATGAGAAACCTGTCAAAGATATACAAGATGGGAGACAACGAAGTAAGAGCTTTGGACAACATAAACTTAACTGTCGACGAAGGAGAATTTGTGTCAATAGTAGGACCATCAGGCTCAGGAAAATCTACATTGATGAATATAATAGGGTGTTTAGACGTAATGACAGAAGGAGAATACTACCTAAACGGAAACGACACAAGCAAGCTAAATGAAAACAAACTGGCTGAACTAAGATCCAGCGAAATAGGGTTCATATTCCAAAGCTTCAACCTGCTTCAAAAACTTACAGCATTAGAAAATGTAGAACTTCCAATGATATACAAAGGCATACCTGCAAAAGAAAGGTACAATAGAGCAGTAGAGCTCCTTACCATGGTAGGTCTGGAAAAAAGAATACACCATAAACCTACAGAATTATCAGGAGGACAGCAGCAGAGAGTAGCAATAGCAAGAGCCTTAGCCAACAACCCGCATCTTATACTGGCAGACGAACCGACAGGAAACTTAGACTCCCAAAGCGGCAAAGAAGTCATGAAAATAATAAAAGAATTAAACGAAAGGGGCAACACCATAATACTCATAACCCACGACATAAACGTAGCAAACCAAGCAAAAAGGACTGTAAAAATAATGGACGGCAAAATATATGAATAAAAGGAAGTGCGTAGAATGGCATTGATTCAGGCAATAAAAATGTCCTTAAAAAGCATAATAGACAACAAACTAAGATCATTTCTTACCATGCTTGGAATAGTAATAGGCGTAATGTCAGTAATAGGACTGGTAAGCTTAGGACAAGGAGCCACAGAAGGAGTAACATCACAGATAAAAAGCATGGGGTCAAACCTGATAATGATATCAATAATGGGCAGGGGTATGGACACATCCTTGTCCTACAGCCAAGCCATGTCAATAGGAGACTCACCGTACATATCGCAAATATCCCCCATAATGAGTGCCAACGCATATGCCAAGTACGGTGACCAATCATACGAAGAAAACATAAGTGGAGTAAATGAAAACTATGCGACACTGAGAAATTTAAAACTTGCTGAAGGTAGGTTCATACTATCAATAGACAATGACATGAGGCAAAAAGTAGCAGTAATAGGCAGCAACGTAGCCAGTGACCTATTTGGATTCACAGACCCATTAGGAAAAACAATACAATTGGATGGAAACAACTTCACAGTAGTAGGAGTATTAGCATCAGGAGGATCATCAATATCAAACTCCTATGATGACTCAATATTCATCCCAATAAAGACGATGTTCGTATTTCAGCGAAACAGAGGAATAACCCAAATATACCTAAGCGCATCATCAGAACAATACGTAAACATAGCACAGTACCACGTAGAAAACATGCTAAACACCATATTCAAAGGCGACACAAACGCATACAGAATATTAAACCAATCAGACCTATTATCAACAGTAAACAGCGTCAGCAACACACTGTCCATGATGCTGGGTGGAATAGCAGGCATAGCATTAATAGTAGGTGGCATAGGCATAATGAACATAATGTTAGTATCAGTCACAGAGAGGACGAGAGAAATAGGCATAAGAAAAGCATTAGGAGCTAAGAAAAGGGACATACTGCTGCAGTTTATGATAGAATCGTTGACCATAAGCGGAGTAGGAGGAATAGTAGGAGTAATCTTTGGATTTATAGCATCGTATCTGATGGGACACTTTATGAACATGACAGTAAGCCCATCTGTAAATACGATATTAATATCATTCTCATTTTCTCTCTTAATAGGCTTATTCTTTGGGATATATCCTGCAAACAAGGCAGCGGGGCTTAAACCGATTGAGGCTTTGCGGTATGAGTAAAGAATGGCAATGGAAATAAACATTAACAAAAAATATACACTTATTTAACAGTTTGTTAAAAATTTTGGGCTATAATGAGTTTAAAATAAAAAATAAGGAGGATTTTTTATGACAGGGAAAAGCAAAAAAATCATAGCGACTGCTGTCATAGGCACGGTTCTTTTGACATCAATAGCCTTTGCGGATACATCAACATCATCTTCACAGGCTAATTCAAATGCCTCAACAAGCCAGACAGTTAAATCAAATAAAAAGTTTGATCCAATACAGGCATTAGAAAATTTTAAAACAAAAATTGAAGAAAAGTATAGCCAAGGCAAAATAAGTCAGGATCAAGAAAATAGTATTCTGACAAAAATAAATAATGCTGAACAAAAAATACAAGCTTTTAACAATATGACTTTAGATCAAAAAAAGCAAACGCTGATTGATGATTTTACAAATATCGTTAATAATCAAGTAAAGAATGGCAAGATTACACAAGACAAAGCTAATACTCTTATTAAGAATTTTACCGATAAAGTCAATAAATGGGATGGAAATGGCTATCCACAATTTGTCACACGTTATTTGAAGAAGTACATGGGTGTGGTACACGAAAAATTTAGTTTTATGGGAAGATTTAAAAAAGTGCTTGATGAAGCAGTTAAGAAGAATCAAATAACATCGACGCAAGAGCAACAAATACTTAATGACTTAAAAGGAAGTAAAACAAATACTCCTACAAGCACCACGACAGTAAATTCAGATGCTTCTAACACATTATGATAATAATAATGATTACAAAGGACATAACATAATTAATTATAACCTCCCTATAAAGCAGCCTAACATTAGGTTAGGCTGCATTTTTAAAATACAGAATCATTATAAAAAGAGGTAATCAAAATGAGGTGTCCTAATTGTAAAAGTAAGAATGTCGGTAAAATTGGAGGCAATTTATTTTTCTGCAGAGAATGTTTTTGTGAAATTAAAGTAAAGGAAAATAAATTCATAGTAAAATTGTACGATCAAGAAGGACGTATTAAAAAAGTACAGTACGTAACGTAAAGTTGAAGGGTACACAAAGTTGTGTACCCTTAGTTTGTGATAAATTATTGACATATGAAGAAATTAATTATATCATATATAATAAACATATGTTAATTATAATTTAATGGTGATAAAATTGGAAAATGTATCTTTACAAAATTTAATAGATTTTTTAAAAAAGACTGGTGTAAAAATCACATTAACCAGATTTATACTTTTAAAGACATTTACAGACAAACCTTATGTTCATTTTGATTTCGATAGATTGCTGAAGATTGTTAAAAAAGAAGATCCCAATTATGGCATAGCGACTCTTTATAGAAATTTGAACATGTTGATTAAAAAAAATATTATTTCTGTCAATACAATCAATAATGTAAAATATTATGAGCTAATTACACCTCAAAAGGGCAATATTCACATACATTTGATTTGTAAGTATTGTAACAATGTAGAAGAGTATTCAGATTATGAAATCATACAGTTTCTAAATTTAGTCAAAGATAAATATGGATTTGACATAAATTATGGCAGCATTAATGTATATGGTATATGTAAAAAATGCAGAGAAAAACTCAAAGAATAAAAAATTAATAGTAGCATCTCTATAAAATATAAGAGCTACTATTAATAAAATTGATTTTAGCTTTGTGTTCTTATACTTAAGCTTATTAAACCTGCTAAAATTGGTATGATTGCCATTAGTAAAATTGCTGATGTAACACCATTAAAGTCAATGGGTATTCCAAATAAACCTACGCCAAGACCACCTATTCCTGTTCCAAATTCAAGTGCCAAGCCAGAAGCCATTGCAGCATTTTTGCTCAGCAAACTTTGAGCAAGCACTGTAGTAATTGAGAATGATGCTAAAAGCTATTTATGTAGAATGTCAAGCTAGAGTCTTTGTAGATATTTATGTCATACAAAGATTTGGAGAGAAGAAATTTTTTAAAATATTATTGACATATGACAAAAACAGTGGTAATATATAATTGCGAAACGGTCATAAGACCAAAATAATTTAAAGGAGTGGTTTATATGCCAAGAGGAGACGGCACAGGCCCAATGGGCTATGGTCCAATGTCTGGAAGAGGTATGGGATTTTGTTGTGGTCATGGTGCTCCAGGATATATGAGTGGACATGGTATACACAGAGGATATAGAAACATGTATTACGCAACTAAAGCACCGTTTTGGGCAAGATATGGAAATGCTGTGGACGAGAAGTCTTACCTTAATGCACAAGCCCAATACCTCAAGGATCAACTTAAATATATAGAAGACAGATTGAAGGATTTAGACGACGAAGACAAAGATAACAAGTAATATTATGAAAAGCTGGTGGCAATCATTGCTGCTGGCTTTATTTTTTTGAAAGTGAATATAAAAATTTATGCATAATTATTTTAGTTTTTATGAATATAAATGTATTAGAATAGCATAAATGAAATTTTTACTTTTTAAAAAATTATTTTGAATAATTTATTGCATAATTAACTGACATAGTTTAAACTTAATTTTGGAAGATGTTTCATTGATATAATATCTTGTTTATATAAGACTGTAGGAGGCAATTATAATAATGTTTGTTGGCAACAATAAATTAAGAAGCAGATTAAGCGTAAAAAATATACTGGGAATCCTCTTTGGCACTTTTATTTATTCAATTGGAATTAATACATTTATCGTACATGCAAGACTTTTAAGTGGTGGTGTATCTGGTATTTCTCTAATTGTACAGTATTTGACAGGACTTCCTGCCGGATACACGATTTTCATGCTTAATATACCATTGCTTATTTTAAGCTACAAAAAAATAGGTTCTCGATTTACTTTCTATACGATATTAGGTACAGCTTCTCTATCTGTTTTTTTGATATTAACTCAGTTTTTAGATAAATTAATCAATTTTGACGATCCCATATTATTATGCCTTTACGGTGGTGTACTTACAGGTGCAGGCATGGGAATAGTCTTTGCTAATCATGGTTCAACTGGTGGACTTGATATCATATCTGTATTAGTAAAGAAAAAATATGAGAATTTTGAATTGGGCAAGACAAACCTATATATTAATTTTTTCATAGTCTTGGCTGGAGCCATATTTATAGGGCTTAAAAGTGCTTTATACACACTTGTTTCAATGTCAATAAATTCGATTGTGCTGGATAAGACGATAAATGGGTTTAACAGGCGAAAGATGCTTTTTATAATTACAAATGATGAGGAAAAGATTAGCAATGCAATCATGAATGATTTAAAAAGAGGTGTTACGTTTATTCAAGCTGAAGGCGCATATACAAAGACTAATCGCAGAATACTGTATTGCGTTGTATCACTTTCACAAATTCCATATATTAAACATCTAGTTTACAGCATTGACAGCAATGCATTTATATCAATTTTAGACGTTTCTGAGGTAAGAGGGAAAGGATTTATGGACGATTTATTTTAGCAAAATTTCATTGTTGAATATTTAACAAAATAGGTATATAATTTTATTATAAATACTAAGCCCAAGGGATTTACTGAGGGCAAGGGAAGGAGAAATCAATATATGGATAGGCAAATTGCAGATTTTATTGACGACGAGAAGATAAAAGCGGCTTTAAAATATGGTGAAGGTGCATCAAAAGATGAAGCACTGAGAATCATTGAAAAAGCCAAAAATTTGAAAGGTATTACGCCTGAAGAAGCGGCAGTTCTTCTAAATTTGGAAGATGATGAGCTTCTTGATGAAATGTACAAAGTTGCAAGATATATTAAAGAGCAAATTTACGGCAACAGAATAGTCATATTTGCGCCACTTTACATTAGCAATTATTGTGTTAACAATTGCAGGTATTGCGGTTACAAACACTCCAATGAACAAGAACGCAAAAGACTTACTATGGATGAGGTAAGGCGTGAGATAGAGATATTGGAGGAAATGGGACATAAAAGATTGGCGGTTGAGGCAGGTGAGGATCCTGTAAATTGTCCTATTGATTATGTCTTAGATGTGATTAAGACAATTTACGATACAAAATTGAAAAATGGCAGCATAAGGAGAGTCAATGTAAATATTGCTGCTACCACTGTTGAAAATTATAAAAAGTTAAAGGATGTAGGCATAGGGACGTATATATTATTCCAAGAGACTTACCACAGGCCCACATACGAATATATGCATCCTACAGGGCCAAAGCATGACTACGATTATCATACAACTGCCATGGATAGAGCCATGGAAGCGGGTATTGATGATGTAGGCTTGGGAGTCTTGTATGGACTTTATGACTACAAGTACGAGACAATAGCACTTTTGTACCATGCAAATCATCTTGATGAAAAATTTGGTGTTGGACCACATACTATATCTGTTCCAAGACTTAGACCTGCTTTAAATATAACGTTAGATGAATACCCATATCTGGTGTCTGATAAAGATTTTAAAAAGCTTGTAGCTGTAATAAGGCTTGCCGTACCGTATACGGGAATGATCTTATCTACAAGAGAACTTCCTGAATTTAGAGAAGAAGTTATAAGCGTAGGCATATCTCAGGTAAGTGCTGGTTCTTGTACAGGTGTAGGTGGCTATTACGAAGAAATATCAAGGAAAGAAAGTACGAAACCTCAGTTTGAAGTAGGGGATCATAGGACGCCAAATGAGATATTGAGAACACTATGTGAGCAGCATTATCTGCCAAGCTATTGTACAGCATGTTATAGAATGGGCCGTACTGGCGATAGGTTTATGAGCTTTGCTAAATCAGGACAGATTCACAATTTCTGTTTGCCAAATGCTATACTTACATTTAAGGAGTTCCTTTTAGATTACGGTGATGAAGCTACAAAGGCTATAGGTGAAGAAACGATTGCTGCAAACATAGAAAATATTCCTTCTGATAAGGTAAGAGAAGAGACGAAAAATAGACTCAAACGGTTAGAAAATGGTGAAAGAGATCTGTACTTCTAAAAAAATCCGGGTTATCCCGGATTTTTTTACAGAGAAATTTTAATATTTTTGTTGACATATGACAAAAATAATTATATATTTATAATTGTATATGACGTATGTTTGAAATGTTGAAAGGATGGGTGTTTAAATGAAGATAGCTGTTGCTACAGATGGAAGAAGCGTTTCAATGCATTTTGGACATTGTGAGGGATTTACGATTTTTAATGTGGAAGAAAATAAAATAGTAAGTGCCAATTTTATTGAAAATCCAGGACATAGACCAGGATATTTGCCGGAATTTTTGAAAGACAAAGGTGTAGAATGCATCATTTCTGATGGAATGGGTTCAAGCGCAATAGATTTGTTTAATTCTTACGGCATTGATGTCATTACAGGTGCGTCTGGCGATGCTGAAGATGTGGTAAAGAAATATATTGATGGAACTTTGATATCTACAGGTAGTGCATGTGAAAAACATGAACATGAAGGACACTGTGAAGACTAAAAATATAAAAAGTAATATGGCCGCGGGGAAATCTTGCGGCCATATTATATGAATCAGAAGATTGTATAGCATCATTCAGAAATTCACTTAATTGTTTACCTGATTGAAAATGCATATTTTTACCGAAACCTGTACCGTGTCCTTTGCCATATCCATTACCTGACATTCCATTTCTTCCAAAGCCTATTCCAAGTCCTGCACCACCATTGCCAGTACCATCACATGCATTTATTCTTTCTTTAAGTAGTGATTTTAGCTCTGTTGCCCTTTCTTCTGTAATTACACCATTTTTAACCATTTGGTCTATATAGTCGGTTTTTTGTTTTAACAAGGCATTTTTGAAGTCTTCTAATTTTACACCATTTTCAACTGCTATTTGTTCCAGTGTCTTACCGGAATTTAAAAGTTTCAATGTTTCGTCTGTAGACTTTCCTAAAAGATTTGCCATAAAATCTACCATTTGAGCTCTGCCATACCTTGGTGCAGTATATGATGTGTTTATTTGAGGCGAATTGTTATTTGCTGTCTCTGCATATGCAGCAATGCCTGTTAAAAGTAAACCTCCTACCATTATTGATGCTACTAATTTTTTGATGTTCATAAAAACATCTCCTTTCAAAATTTATTTATCTTACACTTTTATTCTACCCATTATATTTGATACATCTTTAATGAAATTGTGATGTTTTTGTGAAGATTTTTTGATAATATTGTAAATAGTTTTTAGAATATGTAAACTAAAATTGGAGGTGTTTTATGATGGAAAAAGTGTTGGTCATTGAAGACGAGGAGGGAATGAGGGATATTTTAAAAACTTACTTAGAGAAGAACAATTTCGATGCTTTATTTGCTGAAGATGGCATTACAGGAATAAATATGTTTAAAAGTAATTCATTTGATATAGTTTTGTTGGATGTAATGTTGCCAGATATGAGTGGTTGGAATGTTTTAAAGACAATAAGAGAATCATCTAAAATACCTGTAATGATGATAACTGCCCGCAGTGAAGAATACGACAGGCTTTTAGGATTTGAACTTGGCGCTGATGATTACGTAGTCAAACCATTTAGTCCGAGAGAAGTCATAGCAAGGATAAAAGCTATCTTATCGAGATCTAAATGGACTGAATCTGATAATCTAATATCTTTTTCGGGTATTACTATTGACACTGATTCAAGAGTTGTTAAAGTTGATGGAAAGAAAATAGATCTTACTCCAAAAGAATTTGATCTTTTAAATCTACTTGCACAAAACATGGGGAAGGCGTTAAGCCGTGAGAAATGCCTTAATATTGTTTGGGGATATGAATTTTTTGGCGATTTAAGGACAGTCGATACACATATAAAGCAGTTGAGAGAAAAACTTGGCGATAAAAGGGACATTATAAAAACAGTATGGGGTTATGGATATAAATTAGGTGGTGATTAAAGTGAGAGGCATAAGAAAAAAGCTTTTTATTACGTATCTGATTATAACAGGAATAATTTTTTTATTGTTTTACTTGTCTCAAGTTGTCTTTATAGGTAAGATATACACTTATTATAAGATTAATCAGTTGAAAAACTACAGCTTAGAAATTGCCAATGCGTTATCTAAAAATGATGACAAAACTGCTAATGAGCTTATGGAAGAATCCAATGCAAAAGTAATTGCAGTGACTGATACGGGTAAATTGATTTTTGGAACGCATGGAAACGGACAAGGCTACGGAATAGGGTTGCCAAAAACTTTCCTAAACACTAATGAAAAATTAACTGTGGTAGAATTTACGCATCCATCAATTGGTGTAAAATCTCTTGCAGTTATAAGATCATTTTCATACAATAATCAAAACGCAAAACTGGTATTGACTATTCCACTATCGACTATTACTGATACTGCTGTGATATTTAAAAATGAATTTTTTTTGATGCTACTAATATGTATTGTTGTAATAATCATTATGTCAATTATCATGTCGAAAAGGCTGACAAAGCCAATTGATGATTTAAAAAATGCGGCGCAAAATATAGCCTCTGGGAATCTTGACGTGAAATTAGATGTAAAGACAAATGATGAATTAGAAGACCTTGCAATGTCGATGAATAGCATGGCAGAAAATCTCAGTAAAGCAGAAAAATTTAAAAGAGATTTAATAGCAAATATTACACACGACCTTAAGACGCCTTTAGGGCTTATAAAAGGATACTGTGAGATGCTATTGGACTTTTATGGTGATGATAAAGAAAAAAGAAACAAATATTTAAATGCTGCATTAAATGAAGTCGATCGAATGTCAAAAATGATAGACGATGTTTTATCATTATCAAAGCTTCAATCAGGTTTAGTAAAACTAAAGATATCATTTTTTAATTTAAAAAATTTAGTTGATGATGTGGTTTTAAGCTTTGAACCATTGCTACATGGCAAAAATATAAATATTGTCACGGAGAATCTTGATGTTATTGTAAATGGAGATGTTGAACTAATTAGAAGAGTTCTGATGAATCTTTTAAGCAATTCGATAAAAAGTATTAATGAAGCAGGTTTAATTACTATTTCTTCGATATTAGAAAATAATAATGTAAAAGTCATCGTATCAGACACGGGTAAAGGCATAAAAAGAGAAGAACTTCCAAATGTTTTTAAGAAGTTTTATAAAGGCGATAAAAAAGGTACAGGTTTAGGACTTGCAATAGTAAAAGAAATATTGGATTTGCATGGCAGCGAATACTATATAGAAAGCGAGATAGATAATGGAACTTCATTTTATTTTACCTTAGAGAAAGAAAATACATGAAATTTAATCATATACTACCCCCTATACAATGGGATAGGTATGTGGTATAATATTAATGAATACAGTATACAAGGAGTGATTTTATGATTTCCATATTTTCTTGTGCAGTATGTCCTAATAAGCCTTGTGCAAAAGGTGATGATAATTTTCCTAAGAATTGTCCTACATTTATGGAAAAAGATATTATTAATGATTCAATTGAAAAATATAACAATGATGAAAATGTAAATAAGATGATGAAAATAGCAAATACACTTCCTGTTGACGAAAATGGCGAATTAAGGAGCAGAGCGGAAGAAATAATCAATTTAATTATGCAAATGGGTATGAAGAAGATAGGTGTTGCTTTTTGCTATTCACTTGAGAAAGAAGCAAAAAAATTTGTCAAGATGCTTAATAAATACGATGTAACTGTAGTACCGGTGTGTTGTAAGGTAGGTTCGGTAGATGTAAAAGAAATTGGAATAGAGAAAAAGAGGGACAAATTTATCGCAACATGCAATCCTATTACACAAGCTGAAATAATGAACAAGGAAAATACAGAATTAAATGTGGTTGTTGGGCTTTGCGTTGGACATGATATATTGTTTAATAAAAATTCTAAAGCATATGTGACAACTTTGGTTGCTAAGGATAGGAAGTACGGTCATTGTCCTGTAAAGGCATTTGAAGAATAGGAGAGGAGCTATCCATGTATGAGGATAGCTTTTTTATTTTCTACTATAAATATTTGCAAAATTACTTTAAATTAATTTAAAATTATATTAACAAGTTTCAATATAGCTTTTATTATTTCATGCAAAATGAGAAATTTTTAGGAGGAGTCAATCGATTATGACAAATTCAAAAAAAGAAGTTGTTATATCAAATATTGTACTGATTGGCATGGTAAGTTTGCTAATTGATATGAGTACAGAAATGGTGTATCCGATAGTCCCTCTTTTCCTGACGGCAACACTTAGGGCTTCGCCAGCAATTGTAGGAATTATCGAAGGTATTGCTGAAAGCATAGCATCGATTTTAAAGGTCTTTAGCGGTTACATAGGTGATAAATACAAAAACAAGAAAGTGCTGACTTTTATAGGATATGCAGCTTCGGTTATCTATAAAATACTTCTTCTTTTAGCAGGATCATGGATAGGTGTTTTGATAGCGCGAATTATAGATCGCACAGGAAAAGGCATCCGTACTGCACCGCGGGATGCTCTTATTGCGCAGTCTAGTGAAAAGGATAAACTTGGCGGATCTTATGGACTCCATAAAATGCTTGATATGGCTGGATCATCTGTAGGTGCTTTTATTGCTTTTATCATAGTAACAATTGGGCTAAAGTATAAAGTAGCATTTATGTGGTCGATTATACCTGCTATTCTTGGTATTATAATTATTCCATTTATAAAAGAGGATAAAAGTAAGAAACAGAAAAGTGAAAAATTGACGTTTAAAAATTTAAATTTAAGCTTAAAATTAAAACTTTATCTGGCTGTCATATTTATTTTTAACCTTGGGAATTCATCAAATACTTTTCTACTTTTGAAAGCACAAAATTTGGGCTTTTCTTCTCCATATGTCATGCTTCTTTATCTCGTATTTAATGTTTCCACGTCACTACTTGCCATTCCTTCCGGGAAGTTGTCAGATAAATTTGGGAGGAGATTGATTTTGGTTTCTGGTTATGCTATTTATGGACTTGTCTATTTGGGATTTGCGTTGTCTAATTCAAAAATCATAATTTTTCTTTTATTTATATTTTATGGAGCTTATACAGCATTTATAAGCGGTGCTGAGCGGGCATTTGTGGCCGAAGTTTCCCCTGATAAGTATAAAGGTACAGTATTGGGTATCTATGGTATGATGCAAGGTATAGGATTATTGTTGGCATCTATTATAGCTGGAGCTATGTGGGTACATATAAGTCCAGATGCGCCATTTTGGTTTGGCGGTGTTCTTGGACTTACCTCTGCGGCTTTAATTGCAGTTATACTAAGTTTAAGTCGATTTCAGGGAAATAAAGAATCAGGGATGTAAGAGAGGGTATTTTTCAAAAGATGTGTGAGACAAATTTATTTCCTTTAATAATAATTATACGAGGAGGATACATTTGCGCGAAATGAAAAAAATAAAGTTCATTGATGCATGTTTTAAGGATCATGATGATGTAATATTGAAAGATATATCAATGGAAATTTCTTTAGGTTATATATATACAATAATTGGGCCGTCTGGCGCTGGCAAGTCTACTTTTATAAAATTAATAAATAGGCTTATCGATCCAACTGAAGGGAAAATATTGATAAATGAGAGAGACATAAAGGATTATGACGTAATAGAACTTAGGCGAAAGATTGGGATGGTTTTTCAGCAGCCATATCTTTTTGAAGGAACTGTTGAGGACAATATTAAATACGGACCTATGCTTAAAGGAAAGAAAAATATTGATGTTGAATATTACTTGAGTATAGTTGGGCTTGATAAAAATTATAGAAAAAGAAAAGTTGATGACTTATCTGGTGGTGAAGCACAGAGAGTTTCAATAGCAAGGTCACTTGCAAATGAACCTACAGTATTACTGCTAGATGAACCTACGTCTGCACTTGATCCAGCATCTACACAAGTGATTGAGGATCTTGTCATGGAGTTAAAAAACAAATTAAATCTTACAATTATATGGATTACACATAATATGGAACAAGCGAAGCGTGTTGGAGACTTTACCATTTTCATTAACAATGGTAAACTGGTTGAATATGGAAACACGAAAGATTTTTTCTCAAATCCCAAAAATGATGTGACAAGGCTTTTTATTAATGGAAAATTGACAAAGGAGGGGGATTAAATGAGCGTTTTGTCGCTTATATTGTCATCAAGTCTCGTATTAGTATCAATTTTCATTTCATATTATCAGAAACTTGGGGTTGAAAAAGAAATTATTATCGGTTCTATAAGAGCAATTGTACAACTGACGATTGTTGGATATATTCTTCATTATATTTTTAGAGCAAATAATATATTTTTTACACTTGCAATGGTTATTTTAATGACTATTGTGGCGGGAAACAATGCAGCCAAAAGGGGAAAGGGAATACCATATGTGTTTTATTTTATAACGATATCTATTGCATTTGGTGCTGCTATAACACTTACAGCACTCATATTATTTGGTAGTATCCATTTTAGGCCGCAGGAGGTGATCCCTGTATCTGGTATGATAATAGGAAATGCAATGGTTTCATCAGGCTTGACAGTGTCAAGGCTTAAAGACGAGGTAAAAAACAGAAGACACGAAATTGAAACGTACCTTGCTTTGGGAGCCAATTCAAGACAAGCATCACAAAAAATATTGAAAATAGCTATTAAAACAGGAATGATGCCTACGATAGACAGCATGAAAACACTTGGAATTGTGCAGTTACCAGGCATGATGACAGGTCTTATCCTTGGCGGCGTTGATCCTGTAAATGCAGTAAAATACCAAATGATGGTTACATTTATGATGACATCTACTACAGCAATAGCGTGTTTTACAGTTGCACTATTATCATATACTCGATTTTTTACAAAAAACCATCAATTGATATAAAATATATCTATATTTAACTTTTAACGTGCACATAGTACATAAAATTAAGCTATCCTATATAAGGATAGTATTATTTTTTTAAAACGTAAAAAAATATTTACAAAGTATTCACAAATTCTTAAAAAATGTTATTTATAATATAATCGTGAAAAGAAAAAATTGTAAGGAGGTTGGTATAAATGGAATTCAACAATGGTTTTGAAAATTACAGGCTTCCTGAGGTCAATCCAAAAAATGATAAGAAAAGTTTAGGCAAGATGGTTAAAAGATATAGAAGAAAAATGTTTATGTCATTTGTAGCTGTAGCACTTGTTGCTGCATTGGCTGGTGGTGCTTTAGGAGCTGGAATTGTTAAATACGTTGATACAGGCAATACTCAAGTTGTGAATAGGTATTTACCGCTTTCATCTGACAACAACAACTTTAACTTGATTACAAACATTGTAAAGGCTGTAAGCCCATCAGTTGTCGGCATAGATACATATATTAATGGTTATGGGGCTTATGGATACGGTGGCAATTCTTACGTTGAGGAAGGAAGCGGCTCTGGAATAATCATAGATTCGGAAGGTCACATTGTCACAAATGATCATGTTGTGGAAGGCGCATCAAAGATAACCGTAAACTTGTCTGACGGAAGGAAATTTCCTGCACAATTGGTAGGTAAAGATTCAAGGACAGATCTTGCGGTTTTAAAGATAAATGCTACAAATTTGACACCTGCAAAATTAGGAGATTCATCAAAGCTTGAAGTAGGAGAATTAGCAGTAGCTATAGGAAATCCATTGGGTGACAGCTTTGCTGGAACTGCGACAGCAGGTATCATAAGCGGTTTAAATCGAAATTTGCAAAGTGATTATGGTCCGGTAAATCTTATCCAGACAGATGCTGCGATAAATCCAGGAAACAGTGGAGGACCTCTTGTAAATAGCATCGGTGAAGTGATAGGAATAACAAGCATAAAGCTTACATCAACTGGCGGTTCAAGTTCTGGGGATCCTTTTGGACTATTTCAAAGTCAAAGTGTGCCGCTTGAAGGAATGGGTTTTGCGATACCTATAAACGAAGCAAAACCTATAATTGAAGAGCTTATTCAAAAGGGATATATTGAAAGACCTGTTATAGGTGTAAGTGTGCAACAAATAACGCAGCAGCAAGCAAATCAATACAATATACCGGTAGGACTTTATATTGCACAAGTGCAGCAAGGAAGCGGTGCTGATGCTGCAGGTCTTCAAGCAGGTGATATAATAACCGCTGTAGATGGAAATAATATAACCACATTTAATCAACTTGAAAATATTTTAAATAAACACAATGTTGGCGATGTGATAAGCGTGACAATTTGGAGAAACGGTCAAACACTTACAGTTAATGTGAAACTTTCAGGCTCAAATGGGCAATAATAGAATTATTTTATTAAAAGATCATTAAAAATCGCTACAGTTATTGATACTGGTAAAAATGAGAACTATAATGTATGTAAACAAATTTATAAAAAGGAGATAATAATATGAAAAAGAAAGGACTAAAAATTGCGATTGTAGCTTTAGTGGTTGGTACAATGCTATTGACTTACAGCTTAATGGCTTTTGCATCGTCTGGTTCTGGGTATGAAACATATAAAAATGCTGTGGTTTCAACTTTGCTGGCCAAAAATTCAACTATTGATGCGCAATTTACAGTTACAGATAATGGAAATACAGTCTTAACAGGAACTACCACTAAAAAAATTGACAATGGCAATTTTTCTACTAAAACAAATTTAAATATTATGGGCTTAACTAACAACGTTGAAAGCAGTTATGATAACGGCAACTTGATAACAGAAGTTAATGGAAAGTACTACAGCATGAGTGGAAAGAGATTTGACAAGATGGAGAATTTGACAAGCTCCAGCAGCACTGTTAAATTAGCGGAAGTTTTGGCAGATACTCTGGTTGGCAATGTAAAAAATGATTTCATTGAGAATGGACAGACAATCAGTGTAAATTTACAAGGATCACAAATTCCAGAACTTGCTAAATTAGCTATTTCAGCTATGGCAGAGAATATGGATAGAATTAAAAATCACAGCAGTGCAGAAATATCAAACAATGGTATGGCAAGCATGAAAAACATAATGAGCCTGATTCCGACCCTTAGCAACATCGATGTCAAATCAATAGGGTTGATAGCTACTGTTGATGGCAATTTATTAAAAAGCAACGAATTTAACATTGCAATTTCAGGCACCGATACCAGTGGCAATGTGCACAATATAAATTTGACAGTAGATGCAAACATCAGCAATGTAGGCAATACAAAAATTGATACGATTGATACCACTGGAAAGCAAGTAATTACTGTAAATAATGCTGGAAGATTTCATGGTATGCACTAAATAATTTGTAAAAGAGTGGCCTGTTGTGCCACTTTTTTATTTTGGAGGGAATGCGATGGTTTTGAAAGTTGATAACTTAACGAAAAGATATCACAATGGGAGAGGAATCAATTCGATTTCTTTTAGTGTTGACGATGGGGATATTTTCGGATTGCTTGGTCCAAATGGTTCTGGCAAGACCACCACAATGAAAATTATAGTAGGCCTTATGAAACCTGATAGTGGAAGCGTAGAGATCTTTTCAAATAAAATAGATGATATTCAGGAGAAGTATCTGAGGGATGTAGGGTGTTTAATTGAAGCACCAGCATTGTACGATTTTTTGAGTGCCAGGAAAAATTTAGAAATCGCTGCATCTTACTATGATGACATTGATGATTATAGAATTGAAGAGATGCTGAACATCACCGGATTGGTAAAATTTCAAAATGAAAAAGTAAAAGAGTTTTCGCTTGGAATGAAGCAAAGGTTAGGGTTGGCTTTGGCGCTTATATCGAACCCAAAGCTTGTCATACTTGATGAACCAGCCAATGGATTAGATATAGAAGGAATGGTATCCATAAGAAAAATTATAATGAATGAAAATAGAGAAAAAGGAACTACATTTTTAATATCAAGCCATTTAGCACATGAATTAGAAATTATGTGCAATAAGATCGCTGTCATGAAGGAAGGTCGTTTATTAAGCGTTGCTACAATGGAAGAAGCATTAAAAAAAGGAAGTCTTGAAGCGTATTTTATGGAAACCATAAATAAAACGGATGGAGGATTGCAATGATAAAGATAAAAAAAGATTTGCTTAATGAGTTGATAAAGATTCTGTACAGAAAAAAATATTTGCTTTTACTTATGTTTATATTTTTTATGTCTATTGCATTTGCGTTGATTGGTAAATTTGTAAATGGACTAATAGGCCTTTATATATCGAATTTTCCAATGACAGTTTTATCTGTATTAGTTACTTTTATTTTGCCGTTGATCGTCTTTATGGTTACTGCTGATGTGTTTACAGCAGAGCAAGAAAATGGCACTATAAAAGCGATCTTGAAAAGACCCGTAAGCCGTATCAGAATATACATTTCAAAGTTCATGGCGATATTAATATACTCATGTATGATATTGCTTTTGGGATTTATCTCAAGCCTTGCATGTGGAACAATTTTAAACTCTTTCATGTCAATTAGCATAGGTTCTACTATAGTAGCATATATATTGTCAGTTTTTCCATTGATTCCAATAATATTTTTTGCTATTACAATTTCACAGATATCGAGAAGTACATCTGGCACGGTGATGATTTCTGTATTGACTTATATTACCATCTATGTAGTAACTGTTATTTTCCCTAAAACATATCCTTTATCATTTACATCGTATACAAGTTGGTATCTACTATTTATTGGCTCAGTAATACCAGTCTTTAATGTGTTAAATATCATTGTATTATTTTTAGCATATAGCTTAATATTTTTTGCCATAAGTTTTTGGCTTTTCGATAAGAGACAATATTGAATTCATTTAAAGCTTAGTATATTATTGGCCTTTATTGTTTTAAATGATATACTTTAATAGGAATAGTTTAATTTTTGGAAAGGGTGTACACTATGATTTATATCTACAACAAGAACACAGATCCTTATTTTAATTTAGCGGCGGAAGAATATGTGTTAAAGCAATTTAGCGATGAATGTTTCATGCTTTGGAGAAATAGGCCAAGCATAATAATAGGTAAAAACCAGAATGCTTTAGCGGAGATAAACCTTGACTACGTTAAAGAGCACAATATACCGGTTGTAAGAAGGTTGTCTGGAGGTGGAGCGGTATTCCACGATTTAGGCAATGTGAATTTTACCTTTATTGTAAACGATGATTTGAATGGGTTTAGCGACTTTAGAAGATTTACACAACCTATTATTGATGTGCTTCGAAAGCTATCTTTAAATGCTGAGTTTTCTGGCAGAAACGATATAACGATCGATGGTAAAAAAATATCAGGCAATGCGCAGTACTATTATAAAAACAGGATACTTCATCATGGAACACTGCTGGTGTCGTCAAATATGGCAGATCTATCAGCGGCATTAAAGGTGCGACCTATAAAATTTGAAGACAAAGGTGTGAAGTCTGTATCTAAGAGAGTGACCAACATAAATGAACATTTGGAAAAGCCTATAGATATAGAGGAATTTATTAACCTTATAATGGACGATATAAGGCTAACTACAGGTGGAAGTGGCCTTTATGAATTTACAGACGAAGATATAAGAAATATAGAAAGGCTGAGAGATGAGAAGTACAATACGTGGGAATGGAATTTTGGTATGTCTCCAGATTACAACTTAAAAAATGAAAAGAAATTTTCAGGCGGTACGGTAGAAGTGGATTTAAACGTGTCTGACGGGATAATAAGAGATATAAAGATCTACGGCGATTTCTTCGGAAAAAAGGATGTAAAAGATGTAGAGGAAATGCTAAAGGGTGTAAAGCACTCTGAAAATGATATTAAAAATGCGCTTTCATCAATAGACATTGGAGAATATTTTTCAAACATAACATTAGAGAATTTGCTTGAGGTTATGTTTTAATCAAAATTATGTTCAAAATATTGAACTATCGTTTAGATAGTGCTAAAATATGGTTAGAGTGAGTTGTCAAATAATTAACTTGCTTAATGATTTCACTTCAAGCAATAATAATTTAGTGAATAGTAATTAAAATTGGAGGTGTACCTTATGGAGTTAGAAGTTAAGGTACCTGTCTTGTCTGATACTATTAATGAGGGCAAAATAACTAAATGGTATATTAGCGAAGGGCAATTTGTTAAAAAAGGAACTTCTTTATGCGATATATCGGTTGGTAAAATGAATTTTGAAGTGTATTCAGAATATGATGGCATAATTTCTAAGATTATTTTTCCTGCCGGTAGTACAGTAAAATCAGGAGATGTCATTTCGTTGATATCAGAATCTGAAGAAGTTTCTCAAAAGTCAATTTCAGGTGATGCAGATACATTTTATAGTGAAGTAAATGATTATGATTTGGCTGTCATAGGTGGCGGCCCTGGAGGTTATGTGGCTGCTATAAAAGCTGCAAAAAAAGGTGCAAAAGTGGCACTTTTCGAAAAAGATAAAGTAGGTGGTACTTGTCTTAATAGAGGCTGCATACCCACAAAAGCTTACGCAAGAGTTGCAGAAGTTTATGACATTATAAAAAGGGCAGATGAATTTGGCCTCAGTGTAGATGTAAAATCTTTTGATTACAAAAAAGTGGTTGAAAGAAAGGATAGTATAGTAAACGAGCTTGTATCTGGCATAAAAGCATTGCTTAAAGCCAATGGTGTTGATTTGTATTCTGAAGAAGCAAAAATAGACAAAGATAAAAACATATTATTTGGAGAAAATAAGATAAAGGCGAAAAACATAATAATAGCAACTGGTTCTAATCCGCAAGAATTGCCTATTGAAGGCATTAAATCAAAGAACGTCATAAATAGCAACGACATTTTGGAGATTACATCATTGCCTGACAGCATGTGCATAATAGGTGGTGGTGTAATTGGCATGGAGTTTGCCTTTATAATGAACCAATTTGGAGTAAAAGTATCTATCGTTGAGATGATGCCAAGACTTCTTCCTCAACTTGATAAAGAAGTAAGCAATTTAATAAAGTCTGAGGCGCAGAAGCGTGGTATGAAGATTTACATATCTTCTAAGGTCGAAAAGATTTTAGAAGAAGAAAACGGTGGAAGCATTGTAACGATAGAAAAAGATGGTGGGACAAAATGTATATATGCTGACAAAGTGTTTATTTCCATTGGAAGAAAACTAAATACAGATGTAGGGCCAATTTCAGAACTTTTAGAATTCGATGGAAAAGCTATAAAAGTCGACGAATACTTAAGGACGAATATTGACAATGTATACGCCATTGGCGATGTTACAAACAAAATGATGCTGGCACATGTGGCATCAGCGCAAGGAGAAGCAGCAGTTGACAATATTTTTGGAGGCAATGTTGCTCTCGATTATATGAAAATACCTGCTGCTGTATTTACAGAGCCGGAGATAGGTTATTTCGGCTATACGGAGGAAGAGGCTAAGAGCAAATTTGGAAATGTAAAAGTGGGTAAATTTTACTTTGCAGCTAATGGCAGAGCAAAAACGTACGGTGAAACAAAAGGCTTTGCCAAGATCATATCTTCCGAAAATGGAGATGTCTTGGGAGCATGGGTTGTGGGAAGTGATGCATCTGAAATTGCTCAGATAATATCTACTTCATGTCAAAGTGGTGCAAAGGCAGATGATCTTAAAAAAGCCATATACACTCATCCTACCAGAAGTGAGACTATAATGGAGGCAGTAAAAGACATTTTTAAAGAATCTATACATAAAGTGTAAATAGCGATCAAAGCTTATATAAAAGCTTTGAAATAAATAAGAAGGTAATTAAAATGGCAGTGGAAACTTTTAAGGCGGTTTCTAAAAAATTGCCGGAAGGATTGGCAGTGGAAAGCGAAGTAAGAGGCTTTAAGATGGTTTTAGACGAGCCGAAAGAAATGGGCGGTACAAATAAAGGAATGAATCCTGTAGAGGCATTGCTTTGTGCTTTGGGCTCTTGCCAAACCATTGTAGCATCAGCTTTTGCAAAGGCAAAAGGCATAAATCTTCAAGACTTCTGGGTAGAACTAGAAGGCGATATTGATTTGGATGGCTTCATGGGAAAATCCGACGTAAGACCAGGTTTCCAAGAGATAAGATTTAAGATGCACATTAAGACAGATGCTTCAAAAGAAAAAGCAGAGGAGTTTGCAAAGTTTATTGAAAAAACATGCCCAGTAGGCGATTCTATAGCGAATCCTGTAAAATTAGTTTTGTCAGACGTTGTCGTAGAATAATATTATAAAAGCCGGTGTCATTAGACACTGGCTTTTACTATTGGATTTCTTGCTGCTTTTACTTCATCAAGCCTTCTTACAGGCGTATTGTGAGGCGCTGTCTTTAATATTTCTGGGTTTTCTTCTGCTTCTTTAGCGATTGATTTCATCGCATCTATGAACTCATCTAAAGTCTCTTTGCTTTCGGTCTCAGTCGGTTCAATCATCAGTGCACTGTCAACTATGAGAGGGAAGTAGATAGTAGGAGGATGGAACCCATAATCTATCAATCTTTTTGCCACATCCAGCGTCGTTACGCCAGTTTCTTTATTCTTGAGGCCACTTAAGACAAATTCGTGTTTGCATATTGTATCATATGGAAGATCATAGTGGCTTTTAAGCTTTTCTTTAAGATAGTTTGCATTTAAAACAGCCATTTCACTGGCAAACTTAAGTCCTTCAGCACCCATAGTCAATATATATGCGTACGCTTTGACAAGTACATTGAAATTGCCGTAAAAACTCCTTACTCTTCCTATTGTATGCGGTAAATCATACTTAAAATAATATTTATCATTGTTTTTTTCAACTACAGGTACAGGCAGAAAATCTACAAGATCGCCTTTCACGCCAACTGGTCCGCTTCCAGGCCCACCTCCACCGTGTGGTGTGGCAAAAGTCTTATGGAGATTTATGTGGACCACGTCAAATCCCATGTCACCTGGTCTTGTTATACCCATGTTGGCATTCATGTTTGCTCCGTCATAGTACAGAAGACCTCCAGCATCATGAACTAGCTTAGCTATTTCTATGATGTTTTTTTCAAAAAGGCCGAGAGTATTTGGATTTGTAAGCATTAACCCTGCCACATCATCGTTAAGCATTGATTTCAATGAATCTATGTCTATAAGGCCATCACTTCCGGATTTTACTTCTACAACTTCAAAACCGGCTGTCGCGGCGCTGGCTGGATTTGTGCCATGGGCAGAATCGGGTACTAAGATTTTTTTCCTTTTGTATTCACCGATGCTTTCGAAGTATGATTTAATTATCATCATTCCAGTAAGCTCTCCATGAGCTCCTGCAGCAGGTTGAAGCGTTATCCCATCCATGCCTGTTATTTCTTTTAGCATTTCTTGCAAATTGTACATAAGTTTTAAAGCGCCTTGTACAGTGCTTTCACTTTGCAGTGGATGTATATTAGTAAATGCTTCAAAGCTGGCAATATCTTCATTTACTTTTGGATTGTACTTCATAGTGCAAGACCCTAATGGATAAAATCCCTTGTCGACGCTGTAGTTTTTATATGACAAATTTGTATAATGCCTTACAAGCTCTACTTCGCTGACTTCAGGAAGGATTAAGTCTGTATGTCTTAAAAGCTCGTCTGGAATGGATTCTTCTAATTCAAAATCATCTACATCTAATGGTGGAAGGCTGTACGCTGTATGGCCTGGTTTTGATACTTCAAATATAAGTTTATCGTAGCTCATCACTTGCACCTCCCATGACACTTACAAGCTTATCGATTTCTTCTTTAGTCCTTTTTTCAGTGACGCAGACAAGCATTGAATTTTTGTACTTTTTATACTCCTTTTCAAGGTTATAACCGCCAATTATGCCATTTGACAAAAGAAGTTCATTTAAGTCATCCACGTTGCTTTCACATTCAATTGCAAATTCCATGAAAAATGGCTTTTCAAATAGAGGCTTAAACTTTCCTGTTTTTAGTAGCTTATTATATGCATAATGAGCCTTTTTATAGCACTGTGAAGCAACCTCTTTGATGCCATGTTTTCCAAGTGTTGCCATATACACGGCGGCAGTCAATGCGTTCAGTGAGTGATTTGTGCAAATATTTGATGTGGCTTTTTCTCTCCTTATGTGCTGTTCTCTTGCTTGCAGCGTCAATACAAACCCTCTTTTGCCATCTACATCATTTGTTTCGCCTATGATCCTACCTGGCAATTTTCTCATTAATTTTTGCGTAGTTGCAAAAAATCCCAGGTGAGGACCGCCGAAGTTAAGACTATTTCCAAGAGGCTGGCCATCACCAACCGCTATGTCTGCACCTATTTCGCCAGGCGTTTTTAATATAGATAACGATATTGGTTCAACGTACATGATGAGAAGTGAACCATTTTTATGAACAAGTTTTTCTACATCATCAAGGTCTTCTATTATGCCGAAGAAATTCGGATTTTGTGCTATGAATGCTGCCGTATTGCTGTCAATAGAAGATTTTAAAAGATCTACATCTATCGTGCCTTCTTTATCATCTATCTCAACAATTTCTATATCGCTAAATCTCATGTATGTACGAAGTACCTTTTTTGCTTCAGGATTAACTGACGATGATACAAGCACTTTTTTCCTGTTTGTAACAACGGAGGCCATTTTTGCAGCTTCGCTTAAAGCTGTAGCACCATCGTACATAGATGCGTTTGAAACATCCATACCAGTCAAGTTGCATATCATCGTCTGATACTCATATATGGCTTGCAATGTACCTTGACTTATCTCAGGTTGGTACGGCGTATAAGCTGTATAAAATTCAGGCTTTGATACTATGTGCTTTACAACAGATGGTATAAAATGATCGTATACGCCTGCACCTAAGAAACAAATAAGATCATCTGTCGTCTTAATATCTTTAGCCAATTCTTTCATGCTTTTTATAAGCTCTGCCTCTGACATAGGACCTGCCACATTAAGCTTCCGCTTTAACCTTATATCCTCTGGAATGTCCACGAATAAATCTTCGATTGATTTTACATTCACAGATTTAAGCATTTCGCTTTGTTGGACATTGGATGTTGGGATGTATTTGTGCACTATACCCACTCCTTTTAGAAAAATTTTGATTAATTGCAAAAATCGCTGTATTCTTCCGGTGACATAAGCTGGTCTAATTCACCCTTGTCATTTATTTCAATGCAAATCATCCAGTTTTCGTATGGATCGCTGTTTAAAAGTGATGGATCGTCTGCGACGGCTTGGTTTACTTCAACTATTTTGCCGCTTATAGGGCAGTAGACATCAGATGCTGCTTTTACTGATTCAACAGTGCCTAATGTATCTCCTGCATTTAATACTGTATCAATTTCAGGAAGTTCTGCGTATACTATGTCGCCTAATGAATGCTGAGCAAAATCAGTTATTCCAACGTATGCCTTGTCGCCTTCAACTTTTACCCATTCGTGATTTTTTGAGTAATAAAGACCTTCTAAAATTTTCATAAAAACAACCTCCTATTTTTTGTAATTTTTCTTGTAAAAATTTTTGCTTGCCACAAAAGCCTTATATGGCTTATTGCGTATTATTATGTTTATTTCATTGCCAATAGTGGCAAATTGACTATTTATTAACGCCATACCTATGTTTTTCTTTAGCGTAGGCGATAGATATCCGGTTGTCACATATCCGATCTTTTCGCCTTCTGCATAAACATCATAACCATGGCGCGGTATAGCATTGTCCGCCATTTCAAATCCTACTATTTTCCTTTTAAGTCCTTCTTCTTTTTGATTTAAAAGAGCTTCTTTTCCTAAAAACAATTTATCAAGTTTAACAAATGAACCTAATCCAGCTTCTAATGGTGTTATGTCATCAGAAAGTTCATTGCCGTATAGCGGAAGTCCTGCTTCAAATCTCAGCGTATCTCTGGCCCCTAAGCCGGCGGGCTTTATGCCAAGATTTTCTCCGACAGATAAGATTTTTTCCCACATCAATGCTACATATTCGTTTTTTAAAAATATTTCGAAGCCGTCTTCGCCAGTGTAGCCAGACCTTGAAACAAGGCAATTTATCCCGTCTAAGTCCATGTAATCAAAATGGTAGTATTTTAAACTGTCTAAATCGTAATTTGTAATTTTCTCAAGTATTTCCTGCGATTTTGGCCCTTGCAAAGCAAGCTCTGAGATCTCTCCTGATTCATCTTTTATTTCCACATCAAAGTCATTTTTGTTTTCCCATAACCATTTGTAATCCTTATCTATATTGCTAGCATTTACTACTAACATGTATTTTTCATAAGAAAATTTGTACACTAATAAATCGTCTACTGTTGTGCCATTAGAATAGCACATAGGAGAATACATTGCTTGGTTTGCACCAATTTTTGTGATGTCATTTGTAACCATGTAGTTTATGAATTTTTCAGAGTCACGACCTTCTACAATTATTTCACCCATGTGTGATACATCGAAAAGACCTGCGTTCTTTCTGACTGCTTCGTGTTCTTTAAGTATGCTTTCGTACTGTACAGGCATTTCAAATCCTGCAAAATCTATCATCTTTGCGCCGTACTTTTTATGGATGTCGTAAAGTGGAGTTCTTTTTAAGCTGTCCAATCAGTTCATCCCTTCCTAATTAAATTTGTCAACAAAAAAGGAATATGAAGACAAGTGTCATCATATTCCTCTGTATCATGACCTGAGAGTTTCTACCAAAAGGTATTGCCCCATCGGTGCCATACGGCTTTCCAGAGTCCCATCAAATAGCGATTAATTTGCCTGAGAGATTTTATGAAGCCGTGACCCACTTCATATTGCTCCTTCGGCCACCTTAAAAGGTGTCTCTCGCCATCCTCATCTGGATTTTATTAAACTCGCGCTACTATAATTATAGTGCAGCAAATTTATTAATTCAATATAATATAATGGAAATAAAATTGATTTACAAAAGATAAAACAAATGATATAATGTTCTAATAAAGAACAAAATTATTTTTCAAGTCCTAACAACCAATTAGGGCTGACTTTAAGTATTTCGGATAAAGCAAGTAATTCAAAATCGGTAACGATGCGTTTTTGTTGCTCAATTTTAGAGATACTTGCTCTGTCTATGTATACAGCTATTGTTTCTAATTTTGCAGATAATTGTTGTTGAGTCAATTTATTTTTTAATCTTATGGTTTTTAAGCGAGGACCAATAATATTTCGGTTATCATTGTCAAGTATTAGTTTCATATTAACCACCTTCGTGCTTAATTAGAACATTTTTAGTTTAACTCAAATTTTATAAATATATGTTCTAATAAAGCACACAATTACTTTAAAAGGAGAATGAAAATGGATAAGATTACTGAATCTGAAGATATAATATACATTTTAATAAATCAGCAACGTAGCATTTGTTATAGCAATGTTGATAAAACTATTGCCGAAGAACATTTATCTGAATTACATATATTTGATTATCTTCCTTTTGATAATACTATTAGTTATGAAATTAAATATTATAAAGTGACTGTTTATAAATTTAATTTGGACAAAACAATGTACTATTTAGCCGTTATTAGATTACAAGACAATTTATATAAATATGCATATAGAGATTATTTAACAGGATTGTATAACAGAAATTATTGGGAGCAATTAAAAATAAAAATATCGGAAGCAAATTTACATAAACGATTTTATTTAATCATCATTGATATTGATAATCTTAAGTTTATTAATGACAATAAGGGACACTTAGAAGGAGATAAAGTTATAAAGATCGTTGGACAGTCTATTAAGGAAAGTATACGAAAAGATGATATTGCAATAAGGTACGGAGGTGATGAGTTCTTTATATTGATTTCAAGCAATAAAATGTATGTAGCACAAATGGTAATAAATAGAATCAGAAAAAGCATCAACAAAAGATGCAAAACTGGGGATATTCGTATTGAAATAAGTGCGGGAACAGCATATTATAATTCTGTTTGCAATCTGGAAAATGTGATAATCATGGCAGATAAAAATATGTATAAGGAGAAAAATAGGAAAAAATCAAGTAGAATATTTTAAACCGCTCTGGAGCTAGCAGGGCGGTTTTTCTTGTTTTTAGAGTAGAAATAAAATTTAATACAGATTATATTATAGCTTTTACTTGCTTTATTAATTAGATTTAAAATACTCCAGTATTCCATTAAATACTGCTAATGCAATTTTGCTTCTGTAGTCTATGTCTCTTAAATGTGCATCATCTAATCTGCTGTTTTCTATGGCAGGTACAATTGTCACAATAGGTATTTCAAAAAATTCATCGCCGTATTTTTTTGCATGTATTCCTAAATTGTTCAATGGAGATTTTCGCTCTAAAGCTTTACTGAGGATTTCAGCAAGACTTTTGGATTTGTCATTTTGTTCGTCGTAGTATATCTTAAATCCGCTTTCATCTTTTAAAGATGCTTCGGTTGCAAAACTTATTGCAATATCGTATTCTACATCATCATTTATGGCAAATGAGTCGCTGTAATTGCTTCCTATTATATGTGGCTTTGCATATAGCAAATTAAGCAATTCACTTGTCTTTTTTGCGATATCCTTCATTGGCACTTGAGGTAAAAGATTTGTAGGGCTTTTAGTAGTTTTTTTATGTACAGGATTTAGTGCGATTTTTTTGTCTGATAAAATCTTTTTAAGTGGTGTTCTGTCAACGTAGAAATCCATCTTAGCGGGTACTCCATTTGACACTTTAATGTCGCTATCTGATTCCATGGACAGTTTGATCGTGGCATCTACATTTTTTTCATTGCACTTCAATATGACCTTATCGACGATGCCGTCATCAACTGTATATGTTCCGTCTGGCATATTTATTGAAGCATCTTTAAATACAATTATATAATCACCATCCGATTTTTCTACGCTGTATTCCGGAATATCTGTATAAAAGTCAAAGCCTATTAAACTTTTATTTTCCTTTATACAGTTATTTGCGGCTTTTGTATCAAGCCTGATGTTTGTCAATATACTTTTCAAATAAAAGACCTCCTTCTTTCTTATATTGTTGACATAAATTTGATACATTTGTGATATAATTATTTATGTACAACCTTAATATATCACAACATCAAGAAAATGGAAATAAGTTTTATTGGGGGTTATATTAATTGCCATACGGGAAAATTCCTATAAGGACCCATGTTATAACAAAAGATGACGATATAGCTGATGTGGTATCAAGATACACAAAAGATATTGCAGAAGAAGGGGATTTGATAGCCATTGCAGAAAGCGTTGTGGCTATTACCCAGGGAAGGGCATATATGCCTGATGAGATAAAAGTGGGATTTTTGGCTAAAATCTTATGCAGGTTTACGGGGAGAAATGGGAGCCTAACTTCGCCACAAGCCATGCAGTGTGCCATAAATGAGGTTGGTTGGCTTAGGATTTTTGTGGCTGCACTTGTAAGTGCAATAGGCAAAATATTTAAGAAAAGAGGACTTTTTTTCAAGATAGCAGGGAGAAAAGTTGCACTTATAGATGACGTGGCAGGAACCATGGCGCCTTATCACAAGTACATAGTATTAGGACCTGCTGAACCTGATTTGGTATGCGATATGATAAAACAGAAAACAGGTATCGATACTGTCATAATCGATGCAAATGACTTGCATTGTGCTGATTGCATTGGCGCGTCTAAAGGTGTCTCAAAATCGTACGTTGAGAAGCTTTTTTTAGACAATCCGTCAGGAAATTCAGAACAGCAGACACCTATTGTCGTTATTAAATCGTATAAAGAGCAAACCGCAGAAATCGCTGATGATGTAAGGTGTGAAAAAGAATTGCATGAGATTTTGCAGAATCAATGAAATAATATAAAAATTACTGTAGCAAATTTTGTATTGCATGATTTTGCTATGGTTTTTTTATTTTGTAAAACCATGATTTTATGCAATAAATGAAGATTGCGAGACAAAATAAGCTATAAGATTGATAAGAAGAAGATTGTATAGCTTTAATTGAGGATAATAAGGCTAAATTCACGCTTAACTATGCAGCAGAATAATGCTATACTGGAGAAAAATGTATGAGGTGATAGTTATGCCTTTATGAAGTGTTTTCACTTCTATAGAGTATTACTATATAGACTATGATTAAGAAGGAGGTGTGAAACCTGTTTAATACAGGTTTGCTGCTTTGAAAACTGATGATATATTTAGAATGACAGAAGACCAATTGTTTAAAGAATTAGACACATCTATAAAGGGCATTTCAAAAGAAGAAGCTAATAAAAGATTAGAAAAGTATGGATACAACGAAATAAAAGAAGTCAAAAAGACATCCATGTTTTCAAGATTCATAGCAAATTTTACACATCTATTGGCAATACTTCTTTGGATAGCCAGCATACTTTCCTTTGTAGGTGGGATGCCACAACTTGGCTGGGCAATAATACTTGTAATAATTGTAAATGCTTTGTTTAGCTTTTGGCAGGAGTTTAAGGCAGAACAAGCGACAGAAAGCCTTAAGAAGATGCTGCCATCGTATGTGAAAGTCATAAGGGACGGGCAACAAGAACAAATATTGGCACGTGAATTAGTTCCGGGAGATGTTATATACCTTGAAGAAGGCGATCATGTACCTGCCGATGCAAGACTCATCGAAGCTTTTGAGATGAGAACTATTAATGCTGCATTGACAGGAGAATCAGAGCCTGTCAGAAGGACATCTGATGTTGTCTTAGACGAGGATGTATCGCTTATACAAGCGCCAAATCTGGTCTTTATGGGGACAAATGTTGCGTCTGGTTCTGGAACTGCAGTTGTCTACGCTACAGGCATGAATACCCAATTTGGTAAGATAGCTTCATTGACACAGACTATAAGTGCAGAGCAAAGCCCACTGCAAAAGCAGCTTACGAGAGTTGCAAAGGTGATAGCGTATTTGTCTCTTGTGATGGGAGTATTTTTCTTCCTTTTAGGCCTTTTGATGGGAAGGTCTTTGGTTGATACGTTTATGTTTGCAATAGGTATAATAACAGCTAATGTACCTGAGGGATTATTGCCGACTGTGACATTAGCACTTGCAATGGGCGTACAGCGAATGGCAAAAAGACATGCTTTAGTGAAGAAACTTTCCAGCGTTGAGACATTAGGCGGTGCAACAGTTATTTGCACAGACAAGACGGGGACACTGACGCAAAATGAGATGACTGTAAGAGAAATCTGGACTAAAGTGGCATATTACAATGTAAGCGGTGTGGGGTATGAACCAAAAGGCGACTTTTATGTTGATGACCAAAAGGTAGATGTCAAAAATCTGCCTAATGAACTTTCATTGCTGTTAAAAATAGGTTTATTGTGCAACAACAGCCGATTAGTTAGACCGACGAATGAGAACCCATCCTGGGGAATAATAGGCGATCCTACAGAAGGTTCACTGGTGGTGCTGGCTGAGAAGGCAGGATTTACATTTGAAGAAATGTCGAGGGAGTACCCGAGAATATCTCAACTGCCATTTGATTCAAGGCGGAAAAGGATGACTTCCATACATAAGTATGGAAAAGAAATTTACGTATTTACTAAGGGTGCGCCAAAAGAAACCCTTTCAGTTTGCAATTACATTTTAAGCGATGACGGCATCAAAAAATTGGAGCAGTCGGATATAGATGATATAGTTAGGCAAAATGATAAATTTGCTGAATCGGGCCTTAGAGTGCTTGCAATGGCATACAAAAAAATAGATAATGAGATTAAAGAATATAGCATCGAAAATGTGGAAAACGACTTGATTTTTGTAGGCTTAGTTGCAATGATGGATCCGCCAAGGCCTGAAGTCGAATTGGCTGTCAAACAGGCACACAAAGCTGGCATAAAGATCATCATGATAACAGGTGACTACGGATTGACGGCTGAGTCAATCGCAAGAAGGATAGGCATAGTGAAAGGACCAAGGCCAAGGATAATAACAGGCAATGAATTGGACAAGATGTCTGACGAAGATCTGAAGAAAGAATTAAAGAATAAGGAGATAATATTTGCCAGAGTTGCTCCAGAACACAAAATGAAAGTTGTGGCTGCTTTAAAAGATATGGGTGAAGTAGTGGCTGTTACAGGTGATGGTGTCAACGATTCGCCTGCATTGAAGAAAGCCGATATAGGCATTGCAATGGGAAAATCAGGAACAGATGTGGCAAGAGAAGTGGCTACGATGGTCCTGACAGATGATAATTTTGCCAGCATTGTAAATGCCATTGAAGAAGGCAGAGCAGTTTACGACAACGTCAGGAAGTTTATAACGTACATCTTTGCACACTTGACACCAGAAGCAATACCATATATCTTGTTTTCACTGTTTAATATTCCTGTACCTATAACGGTAATGCAGATATTGGCTATAGATTTAGGTACTGAGACGTTGCCAGCTCTTGCTCTTGGCGTGGAGCCGCCTGAGCCCGGTGTCATGGATAGACCACCTAGATCGCCAAAAGAAAAGCTTCTGAATTTGTCGTTGTTTTTAAGAGGCTACGTGTTATTGGGCATAATAAGCTCAATAGCTGTTTTGTCTGGATATTTCTGGGTTCTGTACAGCGGTGGATGGCATTGGGGAATGACGCTTCCTCTGTCTGACCCATTGGCAAGAAAGGCTGCTACAATGAGCTTTTTGGGGATAGTCATTATGCAGGTAGCAAATGTATTTGCATGCCGTACAGAGGTTGCTTCAATGTTCAGTGTAAGTTTCTTCAAAAATAGATTGCTAAACATTGGTGTGGTCTTTGAGCTGGTTTTGACAGCATTGCTTATATACGTTCCGTTTTTGCAGAAGATATTTGACACGTATCCGGTGCCATTTAAGAATTGGCTGTTTTACGTGGCGTTTATGCCGATACTCATAGGTGCTGAAGAAATAAGGAAGTATATACTTCGCAGAAAAATTGCATCAAATCAAAAGGAGGTGAAAGGCTCTATTTGAGCCTGATTTATGAATATAATTGTTGCTGGATGCGGCAGGCTTGGAGCTGAGTTGGCACAGATGTTAGATTCAGATGGCTATAGTGTCGTAGTCATAGACAAAGACGTAAATGCCTTTAAAAGATTGAAGCCTTCTTTTAAAGGAAAGTTCATTGAAGGTGTTGCTTTTGACAAGGCTACTTTAATAAAAGCAGGCATTGAGCATGCAGATGCTGTTGCATCAACTACGAACGGTGATAACACCAATATCGTTACAGCTTTGATTGCAAAAAAGAAATTCAATGTCCCTACTATTGTGGCAAGGATATATGATCCCATAAGAGCGGAAATATACAGAAAAATGGGCATCAATACTGTTTCCCCTACATTGTGGGGTGCAAACAAGATGAAGGATTTGATATGCCATCCTGACCTTTTTAGGATTTCATCATTTGGCAGTGGCGAAGTGGAGATAGTAGAGACGGAAGCTTCGGCTTATTTGGATGGGCGACACGTAAAAGATTTAGTAATTCCGTCAGAAGTGAATGTAGTCAGCATAGTGAGGGATGGCATCGCTATGATTCCAACACAAAGCACAGTTGTGAAAAAAGGAGATAAGATATTTATAGCCGTTACAGCTTTTGGAAAGACAAAGATGAAGCAGATGTTTATGTAAATATTGGTAAGGAGGTGGAAAACCTGACGGAAACAATAAATATGTTTCCAAATTGCAGGTTATAATCATGTCAATAATGATTGTTGGTGCTGGTCGATTAGGTTTATATCTTGCTCAATTGATGGATGAAAGACAAGAAAAAGTTGTAGTTGTTGAAAAAGATGAATCGAAAATTGATAAACTAAGGAAAGAATTAAAGTGTGAAATAGTGGTTGGAGATGGTTGTAACTCGGATGTTTTAAAAAAAGCTGGAATAACAGGAACGGATATTGTTGTCGCTGCCACAGGACATGATGAAGATAATCTTATAATTTGTCAACTGGCAAAATACGAGTTTGGCGTATCGAGAGTAGTGTCCAGGATAAACAATCCGAAAAATGACTGGCTTTTTACTAAAGATATGGGAGTGGATGCGGCTGTAAGCAGTGCCAGGATAATCGCAAGATTGATAGAAGAAGAAGCTGAAATAAGTGGACTTACGACAATAATCAATCTTTCAGAAGGAAAAATTTCTATCGTAAGGAGTATCATTGAAAAAGGATCCAATGCTGCCAATAAAATGATCAAAGACTTAATGCTACCGAAAAACTGCGTTATCATGTCGGTAATAAGAAACAACAAAGTTTTGCTTCCAAACGGTAGCACATACATCTTACCGGGGGATGAGGTCTTAAGCGTCGTAAGCGATGAAAGCAAGGAAGCATTAAAGAATATTTTTGATGCAGAGTAAGAAAGACTTTTGCACAAATGACTGAATATGTCATAGTGCAAAGCCTTTTTTTTATACAAAAAAACAATTTGAGGCTTTAACTGCTTTTTGCGAGCAGCTATGATTAATACTGACTGGTCAATAAAAAATATAAAATATTTTTAAAAACATGAAGGAATTTTTTATTCAGTGTAGAAATAATACTTTAGTAAACATATTAATTAAATTATTAAAGGAGATGGTCTAATTGAATTCCTATCTACTTATCATCTATGGAGTTGTTATTATTGCAGCTCTTGCCATCATTGGTTTTATTAGGTTTATTTTCAGTCAAGACAAAGGTGACGAGAAGATGCAGCAGATCTCAGACTCCATAAAAGAAGGTGCAATGGCTTTTCTAAACAGGCAGTATAAAACGATAACAGTCCTTGCACTGATAGTTGCCGTCATAATAATAATTGCCAATTACTACGGACATCAGGCAGAAGGTGTTGGCTCTGCTATAAGCTATGCATGGCATGTTGGATTGGCATTTATATCTGGAGCTTTGTGCTCTGCTATATCAGGCTACATAGGCATGTACATGGCAGTCAATTCAAATGTGAGGGCAGCCAGTGGTGCAAGAAAAGGCCTTAACAAAGCTTTACAGATCGCTTTAAGAGGTGGGGCTGTTACAGGCCTTGCGGTTACAGCATTATCCCTTTTTGGCGTTGCGACTTTGTTTTTTGCTTACGGTGGAGCATCTGGACAACAGGAATTGGTTAAAAATGCTCCATCATTGATAGTAGGTTTTGGATTTGGCGCTTCTTTCGTTGCGCTTTTCGCACAGTTAGGCGGTGGTATATACACAAAAGCTGCTGACGTAGGGGCTGACCTTGTCGGCAAGGTAGAAGCAGGCATTCCAGAGGATGATCCAAGAAATCCTGCAGTAATCGCTGATTTGGTTGGCGATAACGTTGGAGACTGTGCTGGAAGGGGAGCCGACCTGTTTGAATCAACAGCCGCTGAAAATATAGGTGCTATGATTTTGGGTGTAGGCTTGTATCCTGTCTTTGGATTAAAAGGCATATTGTTCCCGCTTGTAGCACGTGCTATTGGTATTATCGCTTCAATCATCGGTATTGTATTCGTAAACACGAAAGACGAATCAAAAGATCCTATGATTGCTTTAAACAAAGGATATTTTGTAACGACAATAATAAATATAATTGTACTTTTCTTCGCTGTGAAGGTTATGCTTTCAGGTCATTTGTCAAATGGAAATAGTGTAAATTATTTGCTTCTATACGGTGCAGCAGTTGCAGGCATATTGTTAAGCTACGTATTTGTATTTTTGACAAACTACTACACATCTATGAGCACAAGACCTGTTCAGGAGATCGCAAAGGCTTCAACAACAGGCGCAGCTACAAACATAATAACTGGTATCTCCGTAGGCATGGAGTCACCAGCACTTCCAGTCTTGTTCATATCTGCAGCAATAATCATAGCATACAGGCTTGGTGAATTGGCACTTCCAAATATAGCTACAGCGGGCTTCTATGGCACTGCCATAGCTACAATGGGAATGTTATCAACGACGGCATATATTTTAGCAATGGATACTTTTGGCCCTATAACTGACAACGCAGGTGGAATCACTGAAATGTCCGAAGCACCTGAATCTGTAAGGGTTGTCACAGATAGGCTTGATGCATGCGGAAATACGACAAAGGCATTGACAAAAGGTTATGCAGTAGGATCTGCAGCATTGGCAACATTCCTCCTTTTCTCTGCATACCTTGATGAAGTTAAGAAGATACTTGGCAAACCTATCGATTCTTGGTTTGCTGTAGACATAGGCAAACCTGAGGTTTTCATAGGAGCTTTTATAGGCGCTATGATAGTATTTCTTTTCAGCTCTACAGCTATAAGGGCTGTTGGTAAAGCGGCACAGTACGTCATACTGGAAGTCAGAAGGCAGTTTAAAGAAAACCCCGGCATCATGGAAGGCACATCAAAGCCAGACTACGCTAAGACAGTCGACATAGTCACAAAAGGTGCATTGAAAGAGATGGTAATCCCAGGTCTTATTGTCGTTGTTGCGCCTATCTTAGTAGGAATTTTGCTTGGAAAAGAATCTGCAGCAGCATTTTTGATGGTTGGTACAATATCCGGTGTAATAATGGCTTTGTTCTTAAACAATGGTGGTGGTGCATGGGATAATGCTAAGAAGTTCATCGAATTAGGAAACTATGGCGGTAAGAAGTCAGATGCGCATAAAGCAGGTGTTGTAGGCGATACAGTAGGTGACCCGTTTAAAGATACGGCAGGTCCGTCATTGCACGTTTTGATAAAACTTATAAGCACTATCACACTTGTGTTTGCATCCTTGTTTAGATAAAAAAATCTATACTAAGGTGGAGTTTAATGCTCCACCTTTTTTAATTGCCTTTGGCTCTTGAAAATTTTTATTGACTGAAGGATGTATCAATGATATACTATATATTGATGTGATGATATAATTAAATACAATATATAGAGTTAATATTAGAAAATTTCAGATATGTTTGCTTATTTGATTAACTTTTAATCGGGGTATTTGCTGAATCATTTTTACAGATGATAAAGTAATGGAGGTTTTGAAATTGGATAAGGAAATGAAAGTAGTCAAGAGAAATGGTAAAGAAGAAGAATTTAAGAAAGAGAAAATAGCAAATGCTATATACAAGGCATTTGAAGCTGTCGGCGAAGGGAAGTACAGTGATGCTTCAAAGATAGCTGATGAAGTTACAGAGTACATAGGAAATAATTTTGAAGGGCGCGCAAGTGTAGAGGAGATTCAAGACATTGTAGAACAATTTTTGATAAAACATGGATTTGCAAAAGCGGCAAAAGCGTACATATTGTACAGAAAACAACACCAAGACATAAGAGAATTTAAAAATATGTTTATGGACATTGAAAAAATGGTGGACGAGTACATAGGGAAGCTTGACTGGAGAGTAAATGAAAATAGCAATATGAGCTACTCTCTTCAAGGCTTGAATAATCACATAGCAAGTACGATAACGGCTAATTACTGGTTGAATAAGATATATCCAAAAGAAGTAAGAGATGCTCATGTAAATGGCGATTTGCACATACACGATTTAAGCCTTTTATCTGTGTACTGCTGTGGATGGGACTTGAAAGACCTCCTCGTATCTGGATTTACCGGCGTAGAGGGAAAAGTGCAAAGTAGACCTCCAAAGCATTTTAGATCTGCTTTAGGACAGATAGTTAACTTCTTCTATACACTTCAAGGAGAAGCTGCAGGTGCACAGGCATTTTCTAATTTTGACACTTATTTGGCACCGTTTATATATTATGACAAGCTTTCGTATAAAGAAGTAAAGCAGTCATTACAGGAATTTATTTTTAACATAAATGTTCCAACAAGAGTAGGTTTTCAGACGCCATTTACAAATATAACGATGGATCTTGTGGTGCCAGACATACTGGCTGACGAACCTGTAATAATAGGCGGCAAAGCCATGAATAGATCGTATAAAGAATTTCAGAAGGAAATGGACATGCTTAATATGGCGTTTGCTGAGGTCATGATGGAAGGGGACGCAAATGGAAGGATATTCACATTTCCAATACCAACTTACAATATAACGAAGGATTTTGATTGGGAAAGTCCTGTCATTGATAAAATAATGGAAATGACTGCAAAATACGGCCTTCCGTATTTCAGCAATTTTGTAAATAGCGATCTAAACCCAGAAGATGCAAGATCAATGTGTTGTCGTTTAAGGCTTGATAATAGAGAGCTCAGAAAGCGCGGTGGCGGTCTTTTCGGAGCAAACCCACTTACAGGTTCAATTGGCGTTGTAACGATAAATATGCCAAGGATTGGGTATTTATCAAATTCAAAAGAAGAGTTCTTTGAAAGATTAGGAAAGCAAATGGATGTAGCAAGAAAGAGCCTTGAGATAAAGAGAAAAGTGTTGGAGAATATGACTGAAATGGGGCTTTATCCGTATTCTAAATTTTACTTAAGAGATATAAAGATGAGATTTGGCTCGTATTGGCAGAATCACTTTAATACCATCGGCTTGATAGGAATGAATGAGGCACTTTTGAATTTCATGGGATGCGGCATCACGAGTGAAAAAGGCAGAAATTTCGCATTGGAAGTTTTGGACTTCATGAGAAATAGATTGGAAGACTATCAGATAGAATCAAATTACCTTTACAACCTTGAAGCATCGCCTGCTGAAGGTGCGTCGTACAGATTGGCAAAAAAAGACAAAGAGCTATACAAAGACATCATCACTGCAGGAGGAGATGTGCCGTATTACACTAATTCCACACAGCTTCCTGTCGACTTTACAGATGACATATTTACGGCTCTTGATTTGCAGGACGAACTTCAGACAAAATACACAGGCGGAACAGTATTTCATGGTTTTTTAGGTGAAAACATAAACGATCCTGATACATGCAAAGCATTGGTGAAGAAGATAGCTTACAATTACAGGCTTCCTTATTACACAATAACGCCGACTTTTTCAATATGCGACAACCATGGCTATATATCTGGAGAACATTTTAACTGTCCGCAATGTGGCAATGAATGCGAAGTATACAGCAGAGTTGTGGGATACTACAGGCCGCTTCAAAACTGGAATGAAGGCAAAAGAGAGGAGTTTTCTGACAGGAAGGAATTTGTAATATGATGTATGATTATTTGCCGGTGTCTATGGTGGATTATCCAGGCAAAATAGCTACGACGGTATTCGTAAGTGGATGTAACTTTGTTTGCCCATACTGTCACAATAGCCAGCTTATTAAGCGCAAAAAACCTGTTAAGAGTGAAGCTGACTTCATGGAATATTTGAATAAAAGGAAAAATCTAATAGATGGCGTTTGTATAACAGGTGGAGAGCCAACACTGTGGGATGGCTTATATGACTTTATTAATGATATAAAAGATTTAGAGTTTAGCGTTAAGCTTGACACCAACGGTTCTCGCCCTGATGTCATAGAAAGGCTTTTAAGAGATGATTTGGTAGACTACATTGCTATGGATGTAAAGGCACCTAAAAATAAATACGGTTTATTCGTAAAAAACAATGAAGATATAGAGAGAATTGTAAAAAGCATTGATTTAATTAAAAACTCTGGAATAGACTATGAATTCAGGACGACTGTAAATGACAAGATACTTAGCTTAGAAGATTTTTCGTCAATTGGTGATTTGATTTCTGGCAGCAGAAGATATGTGCTTCAAGCTTACAAGTATTCTGACGGTGTTTTAGATAAAGACTTGTGCGGCGAAAAACAGTGTGATATTGAATTTTTGAAAAATATAAAAGAGATGTTAAAAGATAAAGTAGATGAGGTATTGATAAGGTAAAAAAGAGGAGATTTTCTCCTCTTTTTTTTGTGAAAAATTATGGAAGGTGTATAATTTTATTAGATATGTTGCAGTAAGTTCAATTAAAAATTTGTTAGGGGGATATTTATGGACAAGAATTTATTAGGTACCAACATCGTCACGCAGATAGGTATAATAGTAAAAGACATTGATGAAGCATCAAAGACTTTTGCAGACTTTTTTGGAGTGGAAAAGCCTAAGTGGAATTGGACAGATGGCTATGAGAAGTCACATGCAGAATATAATGGAAAACCATCTGATGCTCGTGCAAAGCTTGCCTTTTTTGATATGGGGCAAGTTCAAATAGAGCTTATTGAGCCAGATGAAAACATAAGCACTTGGAGGGAGTTTTTGGATAAACACGGGGAAGGTGTACATCATATAGCGTTTCAAGTAAAAGACATGGATGAAAAGATAAAAGCATTAGAGAAAAATGAGATGAGCCTAGTCCAAAAAGGCGATTACGAAGGTGGAAGATATGCTTACATAGATACTTTTTCGAAGTTAAAGGTAATCATAGAGCTTTTAGAGAATTTTTAAAAAAAGGGATGATATTGTGAAAGAGATAGTTGCGATTTTAGGTGATTTTTACCACAATGAGGAAATTATAAAAAGATCTCTATATAGAGTCATAAATAATCTTGGCAATGTAAATCTTAGATTTATAGATATTGATGAGTTACAAAAGGAATTAGAATCAAAACCTGATTGCGTAATATTATTTAAAGAAAATAGATTAAATCCACAGTCAGAGAGTGTTAATCTCTGGATGACAGAAGAGATAGAGAAGAAAATAGTAAACTACGTAAAAGACGGTGGAAGCTTATTTGCATGGCATTCTGGCCTATCATCATATCCGGAAGATGGAGAATACAATAAAATGCTAAAGGGATATTTTTTACATCATCCTGAAAAAAACGATGTTGTACAGTACGTACCACAAAAAGATATGCTAGGAGAATTTGAAAGTGCTATCCAGACGTTTGAGTTTGTTGATGAACATTATTTCGTCAAATGCGAAGAAAATGATACAAATGTATTTTTGCGTTCTTTCTCTAAATACGGACAATCCATAGCAGGATGGTATCATCACTTTGGTAAAGGCAAGGTGTGCTGCTTGACTCCTGCCCACAGGGAAGATGGACTGTTAAACGAGTCGTTTTTGAAGACGTTACATGAGTGTGTAAATTGGTGTATAAAATAGTAAACGCTTTTAAGTGAAAAGACAAGATAGGCTGTATTAGATGATAAGCAGCCTATCTTTTAATTTACTTGTATTTTGTACAATAAATGCGATACGATTTCTACAAATCAAATTTTAAAATCGTGTTGACACTAAATAAAAGTTACATTATACTTAAATTAAGCAAAAAAATAAAGTGCAAATCAAACGAATGCAGGTGATAAACATGAAAAAAGTAACCTTACAAGATATTGCAGAGGTCATAGGTGTATCGAAAAATACTGTGTCCAAGGCACTGAGAGGTGCTGAAGGCGTAAGTGCGGAAATGAGAAGCCGCATCTTAGAGACAGCCATGAAAATGGGGTATAAAAAGATTAAAGACATACCAAGTAAAATCTTAAACGTGACCATACTTTGCAGAGCGGATTTTCTTATTGAGTCAACTTTTTGGTCCAATGTCCTATATGGAATTGAAAACGCAGCCAGAAACAACAATTTGAAATTAAGCATTACGGGCATTGATGAAGAAGGCGAGGAAAATTTAAGCATTCCCAGCACTATTACGAAAGATACCACAAATGGAATCATAATAGTAGGTACTTTGAATGATGAATTTATTAAAAAGGTTAAGGCTACAAAAATACCATTTGTTGTCGTAGATCATTACAGCAATGTAATTGATTGTGACTACATAAATACGGCAAATGAAAATGGAATGTACAAAGCAGTAAAACATCTATATGATAACGGTCATAGAAAGATTGGCTTTATCGGTAACAATGAATGGGCATTTAGTTTCAGGGAAAGGTATTATGCTTATGCAAGGACTATGGAAGATCTGGATCTTAGTATCGATAAAGATTATGTATGGTTAGACATAAACTTAAAAGGTGCAGAATTTTTTAAAGATCCTGATTACTTTAAGAAAAAGATTACCGTAGCAGAGAAGTTTCCTACTGGATGGGTTTGTGCAAATGACAAAATTGCATTGGCGTTTATGAGAAGCTTAGAAGATTTGGGGGTTAAAGTGCCTGACGATGTTTCTATTGTAGGATTTGACAATATTGAGATGAGTGCGTATTCTCATCCTGCTCTTACGACTGTAGATATTCCAAAGAGATCTTTAGGTGAAAAAGCTGTCAATCAACTTTTGTACAGGATGAACAATCTTGAGAAGCCGTATGAAGATATTAAGCTATATACAGAGCTTGTCGTTAGAAATTCAGTTAAAGATATAAATTAGTTTTTGTTATTGTGGGAATTAAATGTGAAAAATTAAGGTGAGGGGACATGTCGAATGGATAAAATAGCACAGGAAATGTATAAAGAGTTGAAGGATAGAATTTTTCCTTTTTGGAGCAAACTGAAAGACGAAGAAAACGGTGGTTTTTATGGATATGTTGACTATGACTTAAATGTTGACAAAAAAGCCTTGAAAGGTTCAATATTGAATTCAAGGATACTGTGGTTTTTTTCAGCAATTTACTGTTTAGATAAAGATGAAAAAGCACTTAAATTGGCCCATCATGCTTATAAATTTTTAAGAGATAATGTATTGGACAAGGAAAATAAAGGACTTTACTGGATGGTAGATTATAAAGGAGAGCCTGTTGATACCAGAAAGCATACCTACAGTCAGGCTTTTGGCATATACGGATTGGCTCAATACTACAAAGCGACAGGCAATGAAGAAGCCTTAAATATTGCAATCGATTTATTTAACATCATTGAGAGAAATTGCAAAGATGAAAATGGATATTTGGAGGAATTTGATCGCAATTGGAATCTTAAAGAGAATTGCGAACTTAGCGAACATGGGGTAATATCCAGCCGTACAATGAATACGCATCTTCACATATTGGAAGCTTACACATTGCTTTATGATGTATGGAAAGATGATAGCTTAAAAGAAAGCATAAAGTATCTTTTCAAGATTTTTAAAAATAAAATATACAGTGAAGATGGAAAATATCTAAAAGTATTTTTTAATGACAATTGGGACACTACCATTGATATGAAATCATATGGACACGACATAGAAGCAAGCTGGCTTTTAGATAGGGCTGTGGATGTATTATGTGATGAAGGAATAAAAAATACAACAAAAAAATACACTATGGAAATTGCTGAAAACATATTAAATAATATATATTCACCGGATGGCATAGCAAATGAGACCGTTGAAGGAAAAACTGACACATCGAGAGTATGGTGGGTTCAAGCAGAATCTGTAGTGGGGTTTTTTAACGCATATCAAAAGGCAAATGATGTTAGATTCATAGAAGCTTCAAAGAATATCTGGGAATATATAAAAAGATATGTGATTGACAAAAGAGATGGGGGAGAATGGTACTGGAAGGTTGATGAAAATGGGGAACCATTTGAAATGCCTATAGTGGAGCCGTGGAAGTGTCCTTATCACAACAGCAGGATGTGCATTGAGATTATAGAGAGGGTGAAAAATAATGAAGTTTCATGATAGATATGAAATAGAATTGCGAAAGTATGAGGATCTGATAAACAGAAAGAATGAGAAGACTGAAGACTACAACGGCATATTTGACAGGTACAAATACCCTGTCTTGACAAGAGAGCATACACCGCTATTTTGGAGATACGATCTTGATGAGAGGACTAATCCATACTTTATGGAGAGGCTTGGCATAAATGCGGTGTTTAATCCGGGAGCGATAGAACTGGACGGAAAGTTTTATCTCGTTGCTCGTGTTGAAGGATACGACAGGAAATCGTTTTTTGCTGTTGCGGAAAGCGACAGCGGCATTGACGGGTTTAAATTCTGGGATTACCCTGTAGAATTTGATGATTTATATCCTGAAGAAACGAATGTATATGATATGAGGCTTACAAAGCATGAAGATGGATGGATTTATGGCGTATTCTGCTCTGAAAGCAAGGATCCAAATGCTCCTCCAGGTGACTTGTCGTCTGCTATTGCCAGTGCAGGTATAGTTCGCACAAAAGATCTCAAAAAATGGGAGAGGCTTCCTAATCTTAAGACGAGATCACCACAGCAGAGGAATGTAGTACTGCATCCTGAGTTTGTAAATGGAAAGTATGCATTTTACACAAGACCTCAAGATGATTTCATAGAAGCAGGAAGCGGCAGTGGGATTTGTTTTGGGCTTTGTGACAATATAGAAAGTCCGGTGATAGATGAAGAAAAACTTGTAAGTCCAAGAGTTTATCATACTATTACAGAAGTGAAAAATGGTGCGGGATGTGTTCCTATAAAGACTGAAAAAGGATGGATACACATAGCACACGGTGTCAGAAACACTGCTGCTGGATTGAGATATGTTATATACTATAGATGAGAAAAATTAATAACAAATATTACCATTAAATAGATACACTATGCCTATGCTAATTTTAGTTGTTCTAAAATTTCATCAATAGGTACTTTATTATTAGCTTGTTCATATAGCCATTGAACATGCTGCTTTTGTACTTCTTTACGAACCATTTTTATTCCCTGCCCAAATTTGTAATATTCGTCGCCCGAAGTCGTACAATACAGGTATGTCAATGATATAAGCCATAATAATCTATCTATTGATTTTGTTGAG